>NZ_JBEZBE010000028.1:11760-126335 GCF_040646935.1 Streptomyces sp. NPDC044984 | reverse complement strand
TCGACCACCTGGACGCCGCCGGCATCGAAGCCGACGAACTCACCGTCCACACCCCCGACCTCGACGACGTCTTCTTCGCCCTCACCGGCCCCACCCAGTCCAGGGAGAACGTCCGATGAGCAACCTCGCCCTCGCCGTGCGCGACTCGTCCACCATGCTGCGCCGCAACCTCCTGCACGCCCGGCGCTACCCGTCCGGAACCCTGAACCTGCTGCTCGCGCCGATCATGCTGATGCTGCTCTTCGTCTACGTCTTCGGCGACGTGATGAGCGCCGGCATCGGTGGCGAAGGCGCGGACCGCTCCGCGTACATCGCCTACCTCGTCCCCGGCATCCTGCTGATGACCATCGGCTCCACCGTGGTCGGGGCCGCGGTCCACATCTCCATGGACATGAGCGAGGGCCTCATCGCCCGCTTCCGCACCATGGCCATCCACCGCGGCTCCATGCTCGTCGGGCACGTCGTCGGCAGCGTGCTGCAGTGCCTCGCCAGTGTGGTCCTCGTCGGCGCCGTCGGCGTGGCCATCGGCTTCCGCTCCACGAACGCCACGGTCCTGGAGTGGCTGGCGGCGTTCGGGCTGCTGGTGCTGTTCGCCCTGGCGCTCACCTGGATCGCGGTCGGCATGGGCCTGGTCAGCCCGAACGTCGAGGCGGCCGCCAACAGCGCACAGCCCCTGATCCTCCTCCCGCTCATCTCCAGCGCCTTCATCCCGGCCGACACGATGCCGGGCTGGTTCCGGCCGGTCGCCGAGTACCAGCCCTTCACCCCGGCCATCGAGACCCTGCGCGGCCTGCTGCTCGGCACGGAGATCGGCCACCACGGCTGGATCGCGATCGCCTGGTGCGTCGCCCTGACCGTGCTCGGTTACCGCTGGTCGACAGCACGGTTCAACCGCGATCCGAAATGAGGGCCCGGGCTGCCTCCCGCGGCTCGCCCCGTTCCAGGGCGGCGCGCTCGACACCGTGTCGGCGTACGCCGTCGGCGTGTACCCGCACTGCGGGGTGCCCGGCGTCGGTGTGGGCCGGGGGTGGGTCGCGCGGCCCGGCGCTTGCGGGGTGCCTCCCCCGCTCTCGGCTGCGCTCGAGCGGGAGGTACCCCCACCGCCCACCCTCCCCCACTCTCGGCTTCGCTCGAGCGGGGGGACCCCATCGCCCTGGGGGTACCTCCCAGGCCCTTCAGGCACTGGGGGAGGCACGACTGCCCGCGGTGGGCGGGAGCGCGGTAGCGGCAGCCGCGTACGGCGTGGAGGGGACGGGGTGGGGGCGGGTGCCCGCAGTGGCCGGTGCGTGCGCGCCCCGCACCCCCTCCGAGTAACGTGATCCGCGCCGGTCCGAGGGCGGACACCCCCGACCGCAGGCGCTACGCCCGCCCCCACCGGACCGGACGCTGCGCCGCAGGCGTCGAACGCGTCAGTCCTTGATCTCGCAGATCGCCGCGCCGGAGGTGATGGAGGCGCCGACCTCCGCGCTCAGGCCCTTGACCGTGCCGGACCGGTGGGCGTTGATGGGCTGCTCCATCTTCATGGCCTCCAGGACGACGACCAGATCGCCCTCCTCGACCTCCTGCCCCTCCTCCACGGCGATCTTGACGATCGTGCCCTGCATCGGGGAGGCGAGGGTGTCGCCCGAGGCCACCGGGCCCGACTTCTTAGCCGCCCGCCGCTTCGGCTTGGCGCCCGCCGCCAGCCCCGTACGGGCCAGGGACATGCCCAGCGAGGCCGGGAGCGAGACCTCCAGACGCTTGCCGCCGACCTCGACGACGACCGTCTCGCGGTCGACCTCTTCCTCCGCCCCCGCGTCGACCGCGGCGGCGAACGGCTTGATCTCGTTGACGAACTCCGTCTCGATCCACCGCGTGTGCACCGTGAACGGTTCGGCCGAACCGGTGAGTTCGGGCGCGAACGCCGGGTCCCGCACCACCGCGCGGTGGAACGGGATGGCCGTGGCCATGCCCTCGACCTGGAACTCCGCCAGCGCACGGGCGGCCCGCTCCAGCGCCTCCTTGCGGGTGCGGCCGGTGACGATCAGCTTCGCCAGCAGCGAGTCCCACGCCGGCCCGATCACGGAGCCCGACTCCACCCCCGCGTCCAGTCGCACACCCGGGCCCGACGGCGCGTCGAAACGGGTGACGGTACCGGGCGCCGGCAGGAAGTTCCGCCCCGGGTCCTCACCGTTGATCCGGAACTCGAAGGAGTGCCCGCGCAGCACCGGATCGCCGTACCCCAGCTCCTCGCCGTCGGCGATGCGGAACATCTCCCGCACCAGGTCGATCCCCGCGACCTCCTCGGTCACCGGGTGCTCCACCTGCAGACGCGTGTTGACCTCCAGGAAGGAGATCGTGCCGTCCAGGCCGACGAGGAACTCCACCGTGCCGGCGCCGACGTAGCCGGCCTCCTTCAGGATCGCCTTGGAGGCGGAGTACAACTCCTCCATCTGGGCGTCCGACAGGAACGGCGCCGGCGCCTCCTCGACCAGCTTCTGGTGCCGCCGCTGCAGCGAGCAGTCACGCGTGGAGACCACGACCACGTTGCCGTACTTGTCGGCCAGGCACTGCGTCTCCACGTGCCGCGGCTTGTCGAGGTAGCGCTCGACGAAGCACTCCCCGCGACCGAAGGCGGCGACCGCCTCACGCACCGCGGAGTCGTACAGCTCCGGCACCTCCTCCAGCGTCCGCGCCACCTTCAGACCGCGCCCGCCACCGCCGAACGCGGCCTTGATCGCGATCGGCAGCCCGTGCTCCTCGGCGAAGGCGACGACCTCCTCCGCCCCGCTCACCGGATCGGGCGTACCCGCCACCAGCGGGGCGCCCGCGCGCTGCGCGATGTGCCGGGCGGCGACCTTGTCGCCGAGGTCGCGGATGGCCTGCGGCGGCGGGCCGATCCAGATCAGGTCCGCGTCCAGCACCGCCTGGGCGAACTCGGCGTTCTCGGAGAGGAAGCCGTAGCCGGGGTGGACGGCGTCGGCACCCGACTCACGCGCGGCGTTCAGCACCTTGTCGATGTCGAGGTAACTGGTGGCCGGAGTGTCACCGCCCAGGGCGAACGCCTCATCCGCTGCGCGGACATGCAGAGCGTCCCGGTCCGGGTCGGCGTAGACGGCAACGCTCGCGATTCCGGCGTCCCGGCAGGCCCGGGCAACGCGGACAGCGATTTCGCCACGATTGGCGATGAGCACCTTGCGCACGATTGAGGCTCCCTCCTTGAAACAAGCCGAGTTTAGGGACTGCCGACACGGCTCTTCGACCCGTCCCCACTGGTGAGCTTGCCCACACGGAGCGTGATACGAGGCTCGCTCGACCCGCGAAAGCCCTTGTCGCACCTCGGTACGCAGGGCTCCTCCCGGAAACCCTAGCCGTCCTGTGTGGTCAAGGTCTCTGTGAGAGCGTGCTGCGGCCCACTCCGTTTCTTTGTGGAGTCCCTACGAATGGCCCAATGATTCTTTGCCCCGCACGGACCCCTTGTACCGAGGTTTACCCGTTAGTAGCCTTCCCGGCGACCCGAACATACTCGGGGTAACCACAAGCGTGCTCGAAAGTGGGTGGGGCCGGTGGTGCGCAGACCGGTGGCGTGGGTCGTGGCGCTCGTGCTGTTCGCCGAGGCGCTCGGCATCGCGGCGCTGAACTGGTTCCTGGGTGTCGTCGTCGACCGGCAGGACATGTCGCTGGCCGGTCTCGACCCGGACGTGATGTCGACGTCCTCGAAGATCGGCGGAGTCGTCTTCGGGCTCTACTTCGCGCTGTGCGGCCTGGCGGCCCTGCAGGCCGCCCTGCGCGACCGGGCGCCCGCCGGGCTCGCCCGGGTGCTGCTGGTCAGCGCGGCGGTGGTGCACGCGCTGCTGGGCGCGGTCACGTGGGGCCTGGTCGGCCCGCTCGCGTTCCTCTGGATGGTGCTCGTACTCGGGCTGGTCGTGCTGCTGCTGATGACGTACGACGGCCGTCCGGAGCAGCCGGCCGACGCCGCTCCCGAGGACGGCGCCGGCGGTGACGGCTCTCCGGTCGCGCCCCCGGTCACTCCTCCGGCGGCGCCCACAGCTCCGTGATGCCGACGCCGAGGTCGGCGAGGAGGCGCCGGACCAGGGGCAGGCTGATGCCGATGACGTTGCCGTGGTCGCCGTCGATGCCGTCGATGAACGGGGCGGAGCGGCCGTCCAGGGTGAACGCCCCGGCGACGTGGAGCGGTTCGCCGGAGGCCACGTAGGAGGCGATCTCCTCGTCGCTGGGATCACCGAAACGGACCACGGTGGAGGCGGTGGCGGAGACGTAACGGCCACTGAGGGTGTCGTAGACGCAGTGGCCGGTCTGCAGGGTGCCGGCACGGCCCCGCATGGACTTCCAGCGCGCCGTGGCCTCCCCGGCGTCCGCGGGCTTGCCGAGGGCCTGGCCGTCCAGTTCCAGGACCGAGTCGCAGCCGATCACCAGCGCGCCCTTGACCTCGGGCTTCGCGGCGACGACGGAGGCCTTGGCCTCGGCCAGGGCGAGCGCCAGGTCGGCGGGGGTGGGGGCGGTGACGGCGTCCTCGTCGACCCCGCTGACGATCACCTCGGGGTCCAGCCCGGCCTGGCGGAGCAGCCCGAGCCGGGCGGGGGACTGGGAGGCGAGCACGAGTCGGCGGCGCGGCTGATCTGTCATGCGGTCAGCGTAGCGACGTGGCCCGGATGCCTCATCTCACGCCGATCACGAGCATGGCGAGCACCATGGCCAGCGCCATGAGAACGCCCAGCCGCCGCAGCATGTCCTGCGTGTCCCGCAGTTCCTTGGGCGGCTCGTTCTCGGGGTCGGACCACAGCATGCCACCAGCGTGGGGCCTGGCCGGCCGGGGTGCCTGAGTACGCGTACTCAAGTAGGGACGCGGGACTCGTCGTGCCGTGCGCCCGCGCGGCGGATCCGCACCCGGGCACAGCCCCGCGTCCCTGAGCCGGCTGCCGCTAGCCGGGCCAGTAGGTGCGGGTCCAGGACGTCGGGCCCGGGCTCGGGACGCCCCGGGCCGCGAGGCGGGACGGGTCGGACCACGCGTCGCGGGGGGCGGGCGCGCCGGGCGGCACGGCTGACGCCGCCGCGGCGCGCGCCCGGACCACCGCCAGTGCGGCGGCCAGCTCCTCCGGGGTGGGGTTGCCCCGTACGACCTTGATCACGTCGGCTCCTTACAGGGGGATGTTGCCGTGCTTCTTCGGGGGCAGGGATTCCCGCTTCGTACGCAGCTGACGCAGCCCGCGGACGATGTGCCGGCGGGTGTCGGACGGCATGATCACCGCGTCGACGTAGCCGCGCTCGGCCGCGACGTAGGGGTTGAGGAGGGCGTCCTCGTACTCCCGCATCAGCCTCGCGCGGGTCTCCTCCGGGTCCTGAGCCTCGGCGATGGTGCGGCGGTGCAGGATGTTGACCGCGCCCTGTGCGCCCATCACGGCGATCTGGGCGGTCGGCCAGGCCAGGTTGAGGTCGGCGCCCAGGTGCTTGGAGCCCATGACGTCGTAGGCGCCGCCGAAGGCCTTGCGGGTGATCACGGTGATGAGGGGGACGGTGGCCTCGGCGTAGGCGTAGATCAGTTTGGCGCCGCGGCGGATGATGCCGTCGTGCTCCTGGTCCACGCCGGGCAGGAAGCCGGGGACGTCGACGAAGGTGATCACCGGGATGTTGAAGGCGTCGCAGGTGCGCACGAAGCGGGCCGCCTTCTCGGAGGCGGTGATGTCCAGGCAGCCGGCGAACTGCATCGGCTGGTTGGCGACGATGCCGACGGGGCGGCCCTCGACGCGGCCGTAGCCGGTGAGGATGTTCGGCGCGAACAGCGGCTGGGTCTCGAAGAACTCGGCGTCGTCGAGGACGTGCTCGATCACCGTGTGCATGTCGTAGGGCTGGTTCGCCGAGTCCGGGACGATCGTGTCGAGCTCGAGGTCCTCGTCGGTGACCGTCAGGTCCGCCTCCTCCGGGAACGCCGGGGGGTCGGAGAGGTTGTTCGACGGCAGGTAGGACAGGAGCTGCTTGACGTACTCGATCGCGTCCTTCTCGTCGCCGGCCATGTGGTGGGCGACGCCGGAGGCGGTGTTGTGGGTGCGGGCGCCGCCGAGTTCCTCGAAGCCGACGTCCTCGCCGGTGACGGTCTTGATGACGTCCGGGCCGGTGATGAACATGTGGCTGGTCTGGTCGACCATGACCGTGAAGTCGGTGATCGCGGGGGAGTACACCGCGCCGCCCGCGCACGGACCGACGACCAGGCTGATCTGCGGGATCACGCCGGAGGCGTGGGTGTTGCGGCGGAAGATCTCGCCGTACGCGCCGAGGGAGGCCACGCCTTCCTGGATGCGGGCGCCGCCGGAGTCGTTGATGCCGATGACCGGGCAGCCGGTCTTCAGCGCGAAGTCCATGACCTTGACGATCTTCTGGCCGTAGACCTCGCCCAGCGCCCCGCCGAAGACGGTGAAGTCCTGGGAGAAGACGGCGACCGGGCGGCCGTCGACGGTGCCGTAGCCGGTGACGACGCCGTCGCCGTAGGGGCGGTTGGCGTCGAGGCCGAAGCTGGTGGAGCGGTGCCGGGCGAACTCGTCCAGTTCGAC
Organism: Streptomyces sp. NPDC044984; assembly: GCF_040646935.1. Classification (NCBI taxonomy): domain Bacteria; kingdom Bacillati; phylum Actinomycetota; class Actinomycetes; order Kitasatosporales; family Streptomycetaceae; genus Streptomyces; species Streptomyces sp. NPDC044984. The sequence continues at coordinate 119,790 of NZ_JBEZBE010000028.1, read as the reverse complement.
GAAGGACCCCTCGTCGAGCAGGAGGTCGATCCGCTCACGGGCCGTCAGCTTGCCCTTGGCGTGCTGCTTCTCGACGGCGCGCGCGGAGCCGGCGTGCGTCGCCTCTTCGATACGGCGCTTCAGGTCCGCGAGCTTGCCCGCGGTCGTGTGGGTGTCAGGCTGCTGCTCTTCCGGCTCGGACATCGGGATGCGGCTCCCTGCCTGCTCAAAAGGGGGGACGGTTACTCATCCGTAGCGTAGTGGGGGGCCCTCCGTTCGGCAGTGCGGTCTTTCCCACACCGCTTCCCCCTTCACAGACGCGGGAAGGAGATCCTCGAAGAGCCCACGTCATCGCCGTGCTCAGGGCGACGATCGAGGCGTCGCGGCGGGACACGTCGGAGGGGCGACACCGTGAGAACGGTCGAGCGCCCGTGAACCTCGGCCCTCGGGGCCGGCATCCGTCCCCTGTGCGGGGCGGAGGATGCCAAATCTAGTGTGGGTCGCATGACACCACATGGTGAAGGTAAGCCCAATGGGCCCAGTGAGCCGAGGTCGGGACGTTGGTCGGACCTCGACCGCCCGCCGTTGAACGCCGCCGGCCTGCGCCGGGGACTTGTGCGCGCGGGCGGATTGTGGCGGCAGCTGGACGTGGTGCAGCGGACCGGGTCCACCAACTCCGATCTGGTGGCGCGGGCCGCCGAGGGGCCGCTCGAGGAGGGTGTCGTCCTCGTCGCCGAGGAGCAGACCGCCGCGCGCGGGCGCCTCGACCGGCGGTGGACGGCGCCGGCCCGGTCGGGGCTGTTCTTCTCCGTGCTGCTGCGGCCCGCCGAGGTGCCCGTGGCGCGGTGGGGCTGGCTGCCGTTGCTGACCGGTGTCGCGGTGGCGACCGGGCTGTCGCGGGCCGCGGGCGTCGACACGGCGTTGAAGTGGCCCAACGACCTGCTGGTTACGGTGGGCGGCGAGGAGCGGAAGGCCGGCGGGATCCTGGCGGAGCGGGCCGGTGACGACGGGGTGGTGATCGGTGTCGGGATCAACGTGAGCCTTCGGGCCGACGAGCTGCCGGTGCCGACCGCGGGGTCGCTGGTGCTGGCGGGGGCGGTGAGCACGGACCGGGATCCGTTGCTGCGGGGGGTGCTCCGGTCGCTGGAGGACTGGTACGGGCGGTGGCGGGCGGCGGGGGGCGACCCGGGGCCGAGCGGCCTGCAGGAGACGTACGCGGCGGGGTGCGCGACGCTGGGGCGGGTGGTGCGGGCGGAGCTGCCCGGGGACCGGGAGCTGGTGGGGGAGGCGGTCGCGGTGGACGGCGACGGCCGGCTGGTGCTGGCCACGGGGGAGGGCGTGCAGGAACCGGTGGGCGCGGGCGACATCGTCCACCTGCGCGCACGCTGACGCCGGGGGCCGCGGGAACGCCGGGGTTCCGCCCCCGGCCCCGGCCCTCGGGGCGACGCCGATCGCCCCACCTCACGGCTCAACCCGACGGAGTGAGCTGGCGCACACCTGCCGTAGAGTTGAGCCCGGTCGACACCTGGCCATGGCAGATCGGAAGGGCACGCGTGACCGTCGACGACTCGGGTTCCACGGACGCGCAGGGCGACGGCGAGGATCCGCTTGCCCTGCGCCTCGAACAGCTCATCCTGGGTGCCGAGCGCCGTTACACACCGTTTCAGGCGGCCCGCAGCGCCGGTGTCACCATGGAGCTGGCCACCCGCTTCTGGCGGGCGATGGGTTTCGCCGACGTGGGCCAGGCCAAGGCCCTCACCGAGGCCGACGTGCTCGCGCTGCGCCGGCTCGCCGGTCTGGTGGAGGCGGGCCTGCTGAGCGAGGCCATGGCGGTCCAGGTGGCGCGGTCCACCGGGCAGACCACCGCCCGGCTGGCCGAGTGGCAGATCGACTCGTTCCTGGAGGGGCTGACCGAGCCGCCCGAGCCGGGCATGACCCGTACCGAGGTGACGTACCCGATCGTCGAGCTGCTCCTGCCCGAGCTGGAGGAGTTCCTCGTGTACGTCTGGCGGCGACAGCTCGCCGCGTCGGCCGGGCGGGTCGTGCAGGGCGCCGACGACGAGGAGATGGTCGACCGGCGGCTCGCCGTCGCCTTCGCGGATCTGGTGGGGTTCACGCGGCTGACCCGGCGGATGGAGGAGGAGGAGCTCGGCGAGCTCGTCGAGGCCTTCGAGACCACGGCCGCCGATCTGGTCGCCGCGCGGGGCGGGCGGCTCATCAAGACGCTGGGCGACGAGGTGCTCTACGCCGCCGACGACGCCGGTGTCGCCGCGGACATCGCGATGCGGCTGATCGAGACCATGGCGAACGACGAGACCATGCCGGAGCTGCGGGTCGGCATGGCGTTCGGCACGGTGACCACCCGGATGGGTGATGTGTTCGGCACGACCGTGAACCTGGCGTCCCGGCTCACGTCCATAGCCCCCCGGGACGCCGTGCTGGTCGACAGTGCCTTCGCCGAGGAGTTGATCCGCACCGGTGCCGCCCCTGCCTCCGAGGCGGCGGCGGCCGAGGCGGTGGCCGCGGCGGAGAAGGAGGGCGAGGAGCCGCCGAGCTACCGGTTCGCGCTCCAGCCGATGTGGCAGCGGCCCGTGCGTGGCCTCGGTGTGGTGGAGCCCTGGCTGCTCACGCGCCGGAACGGGGCTTCCGCCTCGGCTTAGTTCTGGCCGGCTCGGCCTGGTTCCGGCCGCCTCGGTCTGCTTTCGGCCGTCTCGTCCCGGTCCCGGCCGTCTCGTTTTACTCCTGTTGCTCCTGTTCCTCCTGGCTGTTCCGTCCTAGTCCCGGTCGCCGAGGTCCGGGCCGCCGCCCACGCAGAGACCGATGATCGGTACGCACAGGCCGCCGGGGTCGGGGCCGTGGCCGGGGTCCGGTCCGTCCGGCTGTTCCGGTGCCGGGTCCCCGGGTGTCGGTGGGGGTGTTCCCGGGGTGCTCGGTGACGGGGGTGCGGGCGGCCGGTGCCGGGTGGCCGGGGGCCGGGCGGCCGGGGTGCTCGCCGTGGCCGGGACGGCCGTCGGGGGCCGGGCCGGGGACGACGGGCCGGGTGCGGTGAGCGGGGCCCGGTCCTTGCCGCCCAGGGCCGTGGGGGAGGACGGGCTCGCCTCGGGGGCGGGCCCGGTGGCCTCGCTCGTCGTGGGGGAACCGGTGGAGGAACCGGTGGGTGTGCCGGTGTCCGTGTGGAGGACGGGGCGCGGGCCCGTCTCCGCGCCGATGTCCGTGCCGTCGCCCTGGGTGGTGGCCAGGCGGACCAGGGTCACAGCGCTCGCGGCCACGGCCAGGCTTCCCGCGGCCAGCAGGGCCTTGCGGGGGCGGGGCTTGCGGTGGCGGCCCCGGAAGCGGGAGGTGCCCGCCGGTGGCTCCTCGATCGGTGCGGTCGGTGTCATCGTGATCCCCTCCCCTGCGTGCGCGCCCCCGACGCGCCGCGGTGTGCGCACGCTATGCGCTTCCGTGAAGGGCCGGGCCGGGAAGTCGGGGTGATGTCACTCGAACGGGTGGGCGGGGGGTGACGAGGGAACCGGGCGTGCGCCCTTTTCCCCGGTGGGCGTGGGCTGCGATGATCGGGACGAGTGGAAGTTAACCCGCGTTAACCGGAGGGTGTCGATGAGTGAGGAACGGTTCGGGGAGTTCGTGCTGGTGCGCCGGCACGAGCGGGGGCATGTCGCGGAGCTCGTCCTCGACCGGCCCAAGGCCATGAACGCCGTGTCGACCGGGATGGCCCGCTCCATCGCCGGTGCCTGCGCGGCGCTGGGGGAGGACCGGAGCGTACGGGCGGTGGTGCTGAGCTCCTCGCACGAGCGGGCGTTCTGCGTGGGGGCCGATCTGAAGGAGCGCAATTCCTTCAGCGACGCCGATCTGGTGCGTCAGCGGCCCGTGGCGCGCGGGGCGTACACCGGGGTGCTCGAGCTGCCCGTGCCGACGGTGGCGGCGGTGCACGGGTTCGCGCTCGGCGGCGGGTTCGAGCTGGCCCTGTCGTGCGACGTGATCGTCGCCGACCGCACGGCCGTCGTGGGGCTGCCCGAGGTGTCGGTCGGGGTGATCCCGGGCGGGGGCGGTACGCAGTTGCTGCCCCGGCGGGTGGGGGCGGCGCGGGCCGCCGAGCTGATCTTCACGGCGCGGCGGGTGGAGGCCGCCGAGGCCCGGGAGCTGGGGCTCGTCGACGAGCTGGTGGAGGAGGGCCGGGACCGGGAGGAGGCCCTCGCCATGGCGTCCCGGATCGCCGGGAACTCGCCGGTGGGGCTGCGGGCGGCCAAGCGGGCGCTGCGGCTCGGGCACGGGCTGGACCTGTCCGCCGGGCTGGAGGTCGAGGACGCCGCCTGGCGGTCGGTGGCGTTCTCGGGGGACCGGGCGGAGGGGGTCGCCGCCTTCAACGAGAAGCGCAGGCCGGAGTGGCCCGGGGAGTAGGGGGCCGCCGGGCCCGTTCGCTTCTCCCGATGTCCCGGTCCGTCCTGAATCTTCCTAGTCTGGAGAGATGGGTGAGGAGAGCCGGCTGGCGGCCGTGGTGGCGCTGGCCCAGGGCATGGCCGCCGCGCACGGTTCGCGGGACGCCTGGCGGGCCGCGGCCGGCGGGGCCTGCCGGGCGCTGGGCGGGAGCTTCGCCGCCCTGTCGGTGTGGGAGCGGGAGCTCGGGCGGCTGCGGGTGCTGGTGAACGTCGGCGAGCTGGCCGAGGGAGAGGAGGAGTTCCCGGAGGACGAGTCCTATCCGGTGCACCAGTTCGCCGAGATCACCGAGTTCCTGCACGAGCGGTGGGCGGGGGGTGGTGAGCCCGACGCGTGGGTGGAGACCGCCGAGGGGCCCTCGGCGGGGCGCGCCGGGTACCGCCACCAGCGGGTGGCCGCGCTCAGGCGGCGGGGGCGCGGGTGCTGCGTGGTCGCGCCGGTCGTGCTGCACGGGCGGGCCTGGGGCGAGCTGTATGTGGCCCGGCCGGCCGGTGCGCCCGTCTTCGGGCGGGACGACGCCGACTTCGCGACGGTGCTGGCCGCCGTCGTGGCCGCCGGGCTCGCGCAGACCGAGCAGCTGGAGGAGGTCCGGCGGCTGGCGTACACGGACTCGCTGACCGGGCTGGCCAACCGGCGTGCCGTGGACGCGCGGCTCGACGAGGCCGTCGAGCGGCACCGGCGCGACGGGGCCGTCGTCAGCCTCGTGGTGTGCGACCTGAACGGGCTGAAGCGGGTCAACGACACGCTGGGGCACGCCGTGGGCGACCGGCTGCTGGAGCGGTTCGGGACCGTGCTGTCGCTGTGCGGGGCCATGCTGCCGGGGGCCCTGGCGGCGCGGCTCGGCGGGGACGAGTTCTGCCTGCTGGTCGTGGGGCCGCCGGCCGACGAGGTCGTCAAGGCGGCCGACGAGGTGTGCCGACGGGCCGTGGAGCTGGGCATCGGGGACGGTGTCGCCTGCGGTGTGGCGTCCACCGGGGATCCCGTCGGGCCGGTGCACTCCGCCCGGCGGTTGTTCCGGCTGGCCGACGCGGCGCAGTACCGGGCCAAGGCCGAGCGCGCCGCGCATCCCGTCGTGGCCGGGCGGGAGGGGCCCGGCGATCCCGTCGTACGGCTCGCGGACGAGCCGTCACGGGCGGCAGACGGGGAGCGGCGCCGGTTCCGGGGGCGGCATTCGCCGTAGCGCGTGACCCCTCGGTAAGGGGTGAGGTGCCGAACCGGTGGTGACATTATTGAATTCACTGCGTACGCTCCTGAATATGGATATGCACACTGTGGTGGTGGGGACATCCGGCGTGACCGCGTCCGACGTGCTCGCCGTGGTGCGCGGCGGTGCCCGCGTCGAACTGTCCGCGGAGGCGGTGGCCGCCCTCGCCGCGTCCCGCGAGATCGTGGACGCCCTGGCCGCGAAGCCGGACCCCGTGTACGGGGTGAGCACCGGATTCGGCGCCCTGGCGACCCGGCACATCGGCCCGGAACTCCGTGCCCAACTCCAGCGCAACATCGTCCGCTCGCACGCCGCCGGCATGGGGCCCCGCGTGGAGCGGGAGGTCGTCCGCGCCCTGATGTTCCTGCGGCTGAAGACCGTCTGCTCCGGGCGCACCGGCGTCCGGCCCGAGGTCGCGCGGACGATGGCCGACGTGCTGAACGCCGGGATCACCCCGGTCGTGCACGAGTACGGCTCCCTGGGCTGCTCCGGCGACCTCGCCCCGCTGTCCCACTGCGCCCTCACGCTGATGGGCGAGGGGGAGGCGGAGGGCCCCGACGGCAGCGTGCGGCCGGCCGGTGAACTGCTCGCCGAGCACGGCATCCGGCCCGTCGAACTGCGCGAGAAGGAGGGGCTCGCCCTCCTCAACGGCACCGACGGCATGCTCGGCATGCTGGTCATGGCCCTCGCCGACCTCGACGTCCTGTACAAGTCCGCCGACGTCACGGCCGCCCTGACCCTGGAGGCGCTGCTCGGCACCGACAAGGTGCTCGCCCCCGACCTGCACGCCATCCGCCCGCACCCTGGTCAGGCCGCGAGCGCCGCCAACATGCTGGCCGTGCTGAAGGGTTCGGGACTGACGGGGCATCACCAGGACGACGCGCCCCGCGTCCAGGACGCCTACTCGGTGCGCTGCGCCCCGCAGGTCGCCGGCGCCGGACGGGACACCCTGGCGCACGCCCGGCTGGTCGCCGAGCGCGAACTCGCCTCAGCCGTCGACAATCCGGTCGTGCTGCCCGACGGGCGGGTGGAGTCCAACGGCAACTTCCACGGGGCGCCGGTCGCCTACGTGCTGGACTTCCTCGCCATCGCCGTCGCCGACCTCGCCTCCATCGCCGAGCGCCGCACCGACCGGCTGCTGGACAAGAACCGCAGCCACGGGCTGCCGCCCTTCCTCGCCGACGACCCCGGCGTGGACTCCGGGCTGATGATCGCCCAGTACACGCAGGCCGCCCTGGTCAGCGAGTTGAAGCGGCTCGCCGTACCGGCGTCGGCGGACTCGATCCCGTCCTCCGCGATGCAGGAGGACCACGTCTCCATGGGCTGGTCGGCGGCGCGCAAACTGCGGACGGCCGTCGACAACCTCACCCGGGTCGTCGCCGTCGAGCTGTACGCCGCCACCCGGGCCGTGGAACTGCGCGAGGGGCTGACCCCGGCACCGGCCACACGGGCGGTCGTCGAGGCCGTACGGGCGGCGGGCGTGGGCGGTCCCGGGCCCGACCGTCACCTCGCCCCCGACCTCGCCGCGGCGGACGCGTTCGTGCGGGACGGGCGGCTGGTGGCGGCCGTGGAGACGGTCACCGGACCGCTGGGCTGAACCGGCCGGGGTCCGGCGGCCGTTCCGCCGGGCCCCGGTGCGCGCGTCCACGGACCCGTGCGCGCGCGTCTACAGACCGAGGTGCTCCCGGCGGACCGAGTAGACGACGAAACCGGCGCCGAGGGTGAGGCAGGCCGTGCCGCCGACGATGTACGGGGTGCTGTCGAAGCTGCCGGTGTCCGCGAGGCGGACGTCCCCACCCATGCCGTCGACGGACGTCGACACGACTCTCGCCTGCTGCGTGACCTGCGGCGACGGACTTGCCGGGACCGTGTCCGCGACCGGTGTGTTCGAGGTCGCGTTCGCGGACGGGACGAACCACAGGGCGCACAGCAGGGTGCCCGCGGCGGTGGCGGTCAGCAACGGACGGAGCGCGGATGACACGGAATATCGATCCCCTTGTGGTGCTGGCGAATTGGCCGTGTGGGGCGATGTTAGTGAACAGCGCGGGTCACGGGAAAGCCGCGGGGGCCCGAGGCCGTACGCTCCGGGCATGAGCACCCCAGAGACATCACGGTTTGTGCGACTTCGCGTGGAACTCGTCCTCGAGATCGACGACGAGGAGGCGGTGACCGGGGCCGCGTTGCGCAGGATCGCGGACGACGGCGATATGCCGGACGAGGAACGGGTACACGCCGAGAGCGCCGTGACGGAGGACACCGCGGAGGCCCTCGCCCAGCTCGTCGATCCGTTCGCCCTGATCGACGAGGTACCGGGCGTGGAACTGCTGCAGGCCTCCTGGAGCGGCGAGGAGATCGACTACGACCCCGACTCACCGGAGTGGGACCTCGACGAGGACGATGACGGCGAGCCCCACGGCGGTGAGGAAGAAGGGGCGGGCAGGGAAGGCTGAGGCGTTTTGGGGAAATCGTGACCCCGGGCGGCAACCGCCGCCCGGGTGATGACGTCTCAAGCGACGGCGCACCGACCGGCGCCCTCACCGTCCGCCCCGGCGGACGTGGCGAGCCCCACACCCGCGGGCCGTGGGGAACGGGAGCACCCGGTCGTAGCGTTGAAGGTTGTGGACGAGGTCCTTCGGCTTCGCGCCGGGGACTCGTGGGGTTGGGATTCGGCAACGATGGAGAAGCGTGTGATGACGGACGGTAAGCGGCGCAGGGGTCTGGCGGCCGCGTCCGCTCTGCTCGGCGGAGTGCTGGTGCTCTCGGCGTGTTCCGGTGGTGACAGCAGCGCCTCGAGCGACGGCGGCAAGGGCGACTCGCAGGCCCAGGTCGACGAGGCGGCGGCCAAGAAGTCCTCCGAGGCGCAGATCAAGATCACGCCGAAGGACGGCTCCAACAACGCCTCCATCAACAACTCCGCCACCGTGACCGTGGCCAAGGGCACGCTCACCGAGGTGAAGATGACCACCGCCGACGGCACCGCCGTCGCCGGTGAGATATCCGCCGACAAAAAGAGCTGGAAGCCCAGCGCCCAGCTGGAGCGGGCCACCACCTACAAGCTGTCGGCCACCGCCGAGGACGCCGCGGGCCTCGCCGCCCACGAGAACGCCTCGTTCACCACGGTCGCCCCGGACAACAGCTTCATCGGCACCTTCACCCCGGACGACGGCACCACCGTCGGCGTCGGCATGCCGGTGTCGATCAACTTCGACAAGGCGATCACCAACAAGGCCGAGGTGCAGAAGGGCGTCACCGTCACCAGCAGCAGCGGCCAGGAGGTCGTCTGCCACTGGTTCAACGCCAACCGCATGGACTGCCGGCCCGACGAGTACTGGCAGGAGAACTCCACCGTCACGCTGAAGCTGGCGCTCGACGGTGTCGAGGGCGCCGAGGGCGTCGTCGGCGTCCAGCAGAAGACGGTCACCTTCAAGATCGGCCGCAACCAGGTGACGTACGTCGACGCCAAGACCAAGCAGATGAAGGTCACGCAGGACGGCAAGACCGTCCGCACCATCCCGATCTCCGCCGGGGCGCCCGAGAACAAGACCTACGAGGGCCAGATGGTGATCTCCGAGAAGTTCAAGGAGACCCGGATGAACGGCGCGACGGTCGGCTTCACCGACGACGACGGCAAGGGCGAGTACGACATCAAGGACGTGCCGCACGCCATGCGCCTGAGCACCTCCGGCACCTTCATCCACGGCAACTACTGGGGCGCCAAGTCCATCTTCGGCAGCGTCAACACCAGCCACGGCTGCGTGGGCCTGTCCGACACCAAGGGCGCGAACGACCCGAGCACGCCGGGCGCCTGGTTCTACGACAACTCGATCATCGGCGACGTGGTCGTCGTCCAGAACACCGGCGACAAGACCATCGCCCCGGACAACGGCCTCAACGGCTGGAACATGGACTGGGAGCAGTGGAAGGCGGGCTCGGCGGTCTGACGCCGGCCGCGCACGCGGCACCCCATCCCACCACCTGACCGATGCCGCCGCCCGCCCCTTCGGGGAGCGGGCGGCGGCATCGGTCTTCTTCTCATGGGGCTCTTATGGGGCGCTTATCGCTTCATCACCCACCGTCCCTAGCTTGCCGCCATGTTCTTCACCTACCTGAGGCGCGAGCTGCGCCGCCGCAGAAAGGCGGCCCTCGTCGTCGCCTCCGGCCTCGCCCTGGGCATCGCCCTGGTCGTCGTGGTCAACTCCGTGTCCTCCGGCATGAGCAAGGCGCAGGAGAAGGTCCTGCAGTCCCTCTACGGGCTCGGCACGGACATGACGGTCACCAAGGCCGCCGAGTCCCAGACGGCCGGCGAGCGCCCCCGGTTCCGGTTCGACGCCCAGGACGACGACTCCGGCGAGGAGCAGAGCAGCGACCGCGTCATGGTGCAGGGCTTCCAGACCCTGGCGAGCTCCACCGTGGACAAGGTCGGCGAACAGGACGGCGTCGCCGGCGCGGTGGGCGGACTGAGCCTCCAAGTGATGAAGGTGAGCGGCGAGTTCACCCGGGGTCAGTTCCAGCAGGACGGCCAGGGCGCCGAGGGCGGCCAGGGCGGCGGTCCCGGTGCCGGCCAGTCCTCCCCGCAGGGCCGGGTCGAGGGCGGCGGCGCCAGCTTCGACGTCAACAGCTACACCGTCTACGGCACCGACGTCACCGAGCCCGCCCTCGGCCCGCTGACCTCCTCCGAGATCACCGACGGACGCACCTTCGAGCCGACCGAGACCGACGCGAAGGTCGCCGTCGCCGACTCCGCCTACGCCAAGGAGAAGAAGCTCGAGACCGGTGACACCGTCACCGTCAAGGGCACCGAGTACAAGGTCGTCGGCATCGCCACCGCCACCAGCGGGGACGCCGCGGCCAACCTCTACCTGCCGCTGAAGCAGGCGCAGACCCTCGCCGACGCCGAGGACAAGGTCACCACGATCTACGTCCAGGCGACCGACTCCCAGCAGATCGACAGCGTCAAGTCCGGGATCCAGAAGAACATCTCCGGTACGACCGTCACGACCTCCGCCGACCTCGCCGACACCGTCTCCGGCTCCCTGTCCACCGCCTCCTCGCTCGCCGCCGGCGTCGGCAAGTGGCTGTCGGTCGTGGTCCTGGTGGCCGCGTTCCTGGTCGCCGGTCTGCTCACCTCCTCGGCGGTCTCCCGCCGGGTGCGCGAGTTCGGCACCCTCAAGGCGCTGGGCTGGAAGTCCGGCCGGGTGACCCGGCAGGTGGTCGGCGAGTCCATGGTCCAGGGCCTGATCGGCGGCGCCCTCGGCATCGCGCTCGGCCTGGCGGGCGCCTACGCCGTCACCGCCGTCAGCCCCACCCTGCAGGCCCAGCTCGGCGGCGGCACCGGTGGCGCCGGCGGCATGGGCGGACCCGGTGGCGGCGGCATGGGCGGCCCCGGGCGGCAGACCGCCGCCAAGACCCTCGACATCGCGCTCACCGCGCCCGTCAGCCTCACCACCGTCGCCCTCGCGGTCGGCCTCGCCGTGGCCGGCGGCCTCGTCGCCGGCGCCTTCGGCGGCTGGCGCGCCTCCCGGCTGCGGCCGGCCGCCGCGTTCCGCCGCGTCGAGTAGCACCCGCCCGGCACCTGCCCCGGGGCCCGCCCGCAGCGGACGGGCCCCACCCTCGTACGCGATCCAGGAGCAGCCCCATGTACGAACTCAGAGGCGTCACCCGGCGCTACACGCGCGGCAAGGAGACCGTCCACGCCCTCGACGGAGTCGACCTGACCATCCCCGACGGCGACCGGCTCGTCATCCAGGGCCCCACCGGCGGCGGCAAGTCCACGCTGCTGCAGATGCTCGGCGGACTCGACCGGCCCACCTCCGGCGAGATCGTCCTGGACGGCACCGACCTGGCCAGGCTGCCCGAGGCCCGGCTCACCCGGGTCCGCAGCGAGAACATCGGCTTCGTCTTCCAGTCGTTCAACCTGATCCCCACGCTCACCGCGCAGGAGAACGTCGAGACCGCGCTCGTCCCGCTCGGCGTGAAGGCCAAGGAGCGCCGGGAGAAGGCCGCCGAGGCGCTGGCGTCGGTCGGTCTGGGCGAGCGGCTCGGACACCTGCCCGGCGAGATGTCCGGCGGCCAGCAGCAGCGCGTGGCCATCGCGCGGGCGCTGGTGAAGGAGCCGAAGGTGCTGCTCGCCGACGAACCCACCGGAAACCTCGACGAGTCGATGCGCGACGAGATCATGGACGTGCTCATCCGCATGTGGAAGGAGCTGGGGCTGACCTTCGTCATGGTCACTCATGACTCGGCCATCGCGAAGGCGGCCCCGCGCCTGGCGACGATCCGCAAGGGACGGATCACGGTGAAGGAGAACGCGAAAGCCTGACCGGACGACCGGAAAAGGCGTCAACCGCGCGGTTGTGTAACAGAGTGTCGGCGGCGGTGTTACAGCCTCCCGTCGACTTCGGCACCCTTTCCGGCGCCCCTTGAGTCGCTTGATCACCCCTCGGCATACTGCGTGTTCCGGGGGGTGCGCGCATGCGTACGAGACCACCCCCGGCCGGGTGACGTCGAGTTCGCCCGGCGACTTCGCTAGGGGGAACCTTGCGCAGACAAGTGAAGAGAGCGTGCGCGGCCACGATCGCCACGGCGACCGCCGTGGCGCTCGCGGCGGGCATGGCCGGCCCGGCGTCGGCGAACGGGGAGCGCACGACCGCCACCTCCGCGACGGAGGCGTCCTCGCCGAAGGCCAAGCACCGGATCACGCTGATCACGGGTGACCGGGTCGCGGTGGACGCCAAGGGCCGCGTGGTCGGCCTGGAGCGGGCCGAGGGCCGGGAGCACATACCCGTGCAGGTCCGCCGCACCGGCGGCCACACCCTGGTGCTGCCGGCCGACGCCGCCCGGCTGATCGCGAGCGGCAAGCTGGACCAGCGGCTGTTCGACGTCACCGAGCTGAACAAGGCCACGACCCGCGGCTCCCAGAAGCGGGGCCTGAAGGTCATCGTCGGCTACCAGGGCGCCGCCCAGGCCGCCAAGGCCGACGTCCGTGACGCGGGCACGGTCCGCCGGACCCTGAAGTCCCTGAACGCGGACGCGGTGCAGACCCCGCACGAGGAGACGCCCGAGCTGTGGGACGCCGTCACCAACGGTGACAGGACCGCCTCCGGCATCGCCCACGTCTGGCTCGACGGGGTCCGCAAGGCCTCCCTCGACACGTCGGTGGCGCAGATCGGCACCCCGAAGGCATGGGCGGCCGGCTACGACGGCAAGGGCGTGAAGATCGCCGTCCTCGACACCGGCGTCGACGCCGCCCACCCGGACCTCAAGGGCCAGGTGACCGAGTCCAAGAACTTCACCTCCGCGGCCACCGCCGGCGACAAGGTCGGCCACGGCACCCACGTCGCCTCCATCGCGGCCGGCACGGGCGCCCAGTCCAAGGGCAAGTACAAGGGCGTCGCGCCCGGCGCGAAGATCCTCAACGGCAAGGTCCTCGACGACTCCGGCTTCGGTGACGACTCCGGCATCCTCGCCGGCATGGAGTGGGCGGCCGCACAGGGCGCCGACGTCGTCAACATGAGCCTGGGCGGCATGGACACCGCCGAGGTCGACCCGCTGGAGGCGGCGGTCAACAAGCTGTCCGCCGAGAAGGGCGTCCTGTTCGCCATCGCGGCCGGCAACGAGGGCCCGCAGTCGATCGGTTCGCCCGGCAGCGCGGACGCCGCCCTCACCGTCGGTGCCGTCGACGACAAGGACCAGCTCGCCGACTTCTCCTCCACCGGCCCCCGCCTCGGCGACGGCGCCATCAAGCCGGACGTCACCGCGCCCGGCGTGGACATCACGGCGGCCTCGGCGAAGGGCAACGACATCGCCAAGGAGGTCGGCGAGAAGCCGGCCGGCTACATGACCATCTCCGGTACGTCGATGGCGACCCCGCACGTCGCGGGCGCGGCGGCGATCCTCAAGCAGCAGCACCCGGAGTGGACCTACGCGGAGCTGAAGGGCGCGCTCACCGGCTCCACCAAGGGCGGCAAGTACACGCCGTTCGAGCAGGGTTCGGGCCGCGTCCAGGTCGACAAGGCGATCCAGCAGACCGTGATCGCCGACCCGGTGTCGCTGAGCTTCGGCGTCCAGCAGTGGCCGCACACCGACGACACGCCGGTGACCAAGCAGCTCACCTACCGCAACCTCGGCACCCAGGACGTCACCCTGAAGCTGACGTCGACCGCCACGAACCCCCAGGGCAAGGCGGCCCCGGCCGGCTTCTTCACCCTGGGCGCCACGACGGTCACGGTCCCCGCGGGCGGCAAGGCCTCCGTGGACCTCACGGTCGACACCCGGCTCGGCGGCACCCTCGACGGCGCCTACTCCGCGTACGTGGTCGCGACGGGCGACGGGCAGACCGTGCGCACGGCGGCCGCGGTGCAGCGCGAGGTCGAGTCGTACGACGTGACGCTGAAGTTCCTCGACCGCGCGGGCAAGCCGGCCGCCAACTACGTCGCCAACCTCGCCGGCATCTCCGGCCTGGGCGCCGGCCGGTGGCACCAGCCCTACGAGGCCGACGGCACCGTCACCGTCCGCGTGCCCAAGGGCGGTTACGTCCTGGACACCGGCATCCTCGTGGGTTCCGACCCGGAGAAGTACGAGGGCGCCGACTGGCTCGCCCAGCCGAAGCTGAACGTCACCAAGGACACGACGATCACGCTGGACGCCCGCAAGGCCAAGCCGGTGAAGATCACCGTGCCGGACAAGGCGGTCAAGGCGGGATTCGCCTCCGCCGACTACACCGTCGAGACGAAGAACTCGGCCTACGGCTTCGGCTGGTGGCTGGACTCGTACGACAACTTCCGCTCCGCCCACCTCGGCCCGCAGGTCACCGACGGCTCGCTGTACCAGCAGTGGGACGCCCACTTCAGCAAGGGCGCCAAGGAGCAGTACAGCGCCGTCACCGGCGCCAAGGTCAAGAACCTCGCCACCGGTTACACCCGGAACTACAAGGCCGGCGAGTTCGCCACGGTGAAGGTCGGCATGGGCGCCGCGGCGAGCGGCAAGAAGGGCGTCGTCAGCGCCTTCGGCACGTTGCCCGAGAGCGGCGGCGCCTCCTCGTTCGGCCAGGCGCAGAACCTGCCCGGCACCCGCACGCTGCACCTGTCCACCGTGTCCGGGGTGAAGTGGGACCTCGACTTCGAGCAGCAGGGCGGTGTCGACGCCGAGGGCTGGCCGATCTGGGATGCCGGCTACGTCATCGGGTACGAGAAGGGCTACAAGGGCGGCAAGACGTACAAGGAGACCGTGAACACGGCCGTCTTCGGGCCGCGCCTCACCTCCGACTACGGCATCTTCCGTGACGGCAACAGCATCTCCGGGCTGGTCCCGCTGTTCGCCGACGGCAAGGGCCACGCCGGCTCCTCGGTGTTCACGTCGGTCACCACCAGCCTCTACCGCAACGGCAAGAAGGTCGGTTCGCACGACGACCCGCTGTTCGGCGAGAAGGAGTTCAAGGTCCCGTCCGCGGACGCCTCCTACAAGCTGACCACCTCGGTCAAGCGCAGCGCCAAGGTCGCCGCCGCCTCCACGCGGATCGACGCGAGCTGGACCTTCCGCTCCAAGAAGACCGCCGACCTCAAGCAGCTGCCCGCCTCCACGGTCCGCTTCCAGGCGGCCACCGGACTGGACAGCAAGGTGACGGCCGGCAAGAAGGTCACCGTCCCGGTCACCGTCGAGGGCGCCGCCAAGGGCAAGAACCTCAAGTCCCTGTCGGTGTACGTGTCCTACGACTACGGCAAGACCTGGAAGAAGACCACGGTCACGAAGGGGAAGATCACCTTCAAGAACCCGTCGAAGGGGAAGGCCGTCTCCTTCCACGCCAAGATCGCCGACAAGAAGGGCAACAAGTCGACGATCTCGATCTACAACGCGTACTACGGCAAGTAGTCCGTGAACGGACGGCCCGCCGGAAGCACCGCTTCCGGCGGGCCGTCCCGTTTCGTCCGGACGCGGGAGGACCCGGGCGTCGAGAGCCGTGGGCCGTCCGGGCTCAGGGAGCCGTGGATCGTCCGGCTCAGGGAGCCGAGGGCCGTCCGCCTCAGGGAGCCGTGGTCCCCGCTCCGGCCCGCCTCGCGTCCGCGCCCCAGCTGCACAGCAGCTTCAGGGCCTCCGCCGACGGCGAACCCGGTTCCGCGAAGTACGTGACCAGCGACTGTCCGGTGTCGTCGCCGGCCGGGCGGAACGACTCCCACAGCAGCGTCAGCTCACCGACCAGCGGATGCCGGACGTGCTTGACGCCGTGGCTCTTCTCCTTGACGTCGTGCGCCGCCCACAGCCTGCGGAACTCCTCGCTCTTGACGGACAGCTCGCCCACCAGCGAGGACAGCTGCGGGTCGTCCGGATGGAGGCCCGCGTCCATGCGGAGGTAGGCGACCATGTCGTACGCCTTCTGCTCCCACTCCACGAACAGCTCCCGGTGGTCCGGGTTCAGGAACACCAGCCGCGCCCAGTTCCGCTCCTGCGCCGGGAGCCGGTCCCAGTCCCCGAAGACCGCCGCCGCCATCCGGTTCCAGGCGAGGATCTCCGAGCGCCGGCCCACGACGTACGCCGGGACCGCGTCCATCGACTCCAGCAGGTGCCGCAGCGCGGGACGGGCCTGCTGCGTCCGGGCCACCGGCTTCCGCCGCTGCCGCTTCGGCTTCGCCAGGTGCGTGAGGTGGGACCGCTCGGCGTCGGTGAGGCGCAGGGCGCGCGCGATCGAGTCCAGCACCTCCGCCGACACGTTCCGCCCGTTGCCCTGCTCCAGGCGCGTGTAGTACGCCACGGACACCCCGGCGAGCTGGGCCAGCTCCTCGCGGCGCAGTCCCGGCACCCGGCGGTGCCGTCCGAAGTCCGGCAGTCCCACGTCCTCCGGCTTCAGCCGGGCCCGCCGGGTGCGCAGAAACTCGCTGAGTTCCGCCCGTGGGTCGAGGCCGCCGCTCGCGGGGCCGGCCGGGTGGGTGTGCTGCTCGTCCATGTCTCCAGTATTCCCGGTCGTACGCACGCCATCCTGTCCCCGCCAGTGGTACGCACGGCCAACGTAGGCAGAACCGTGGTCTGGGTGAGTCCGGGCCGTTGTCGCAGGCTGGGGACCGTGCCCGGCCGGACAGGAGACAGCCGGGCGCACGACCTCACGAGGAGAACCCCGGCATGACCACTGTTGCCGCATACGCCGCACCCGCCGCCAAGGCTCCGCTGGAGCGGACGACCGTCGAGCGGCGCGCGGTCGGCGAGCACGACGTCCTGATCGACATCAAGTTCGCCGGCATCTGCCATTCCGACATCCACCAGGTCCGTGAGGGCTGGGGCGAGGCGATCTTCCCGATGGTCCCCGGCCACGAGATCGCCGGCGTGGTGTCCGAGGTCGGCTCCGGCGTCACCCGGTACCAGGTGGGTGACCGCGTGGGCGTCGGCTGCATGGTCGACTCCTGCCGGGAGTGCGAGAACTGCAAGGCCGGACGGGAGCAGTACTGCACCGGCAGCGGCATGGTCGGCACGTACAACGCCCTGGACAAGAACGGCGAGCCCACCCACGGCGGCTACTCGGAGAAGATCGTCGTCGACGAGAACTACGTCGTCCGCATCCCCGACGGGCTGGCCCTCGACGTCGCCGCGCCCCTGCTCTGCGCCGGCATCACCCTGTACTCCCCGCTGAAGCGCTGGGGCGCCGGCCCCGGCAAGAAGGTCGCGGTCCTCGGCATGGGCGGCCTCGGCCACATGGGCGTCAAGATCGCGCACGCGCTGGGCGCCGAGGTGACGGTGCTGTCGCAGTCCCTGCGCAAGAAGGACGACGGCCTCAAGCTGGGCGCCGACCACTACCACGCCACCAGCGACCCGAAGACCTTCGAGGAGCTGCGGGGCACCTTCGACCTGATCGTGTCGACGGTGTCGGCCCCGCTGGACTTCGGCGCCTACCTGTCCCTGCTGAAGACGGAGGGCACGCTGGCGAACGTGGGCGCTCCCGAGGAGCCGGTCGCCCTCAACCTCTTCTCGCTGCTCGGGGGCGGCAAGACCCTCGCCGGTTCGATGATCGGCGGCATCGCCGAGACCCAGGAGATGCTGGACTTCTGCGCCGCGCACGGCATCGGCGCGGAGATCGAGCTGATCGGCGCGGCCGAGATCAACGAGGCGTACGAGCGCGTCCTGAACAGCGACGTCCGCTACCGCTTCGTGATCGACACGGCGACGATCTGACGCCCGGCGCCTCCCCTGGTCACCGGCGGCGGGGACACCGGTCACCGGACCTGCGGGGCCCCGCCGACTCCGGCCGGGGCCCCGCCGCGGTGCGTCGCTCAGTGCGGGAGTGTCGCCGGGCTGCCGCCGTTCGCCTCGTAGCCGGCCACCGCCAGGGCGCGGTAGACGGCGAACTCGGCGGCCGGGTCCGGGGAGAGGGTCCAGGGGAGGGCGCCCACGTGGCCGTCGATGTGTATGAGCTGGCTCATGGCCTCCGCCCAGCGCTCGCCGCGGACCAGGAAGAAGACCAGCAGGTGCCGCACGTGCGCCGACATCGGGTCGTCGGGGCGGGCCGAGTGCACCGCGTGCAGCGCGCCGTGGACCGCCTTGGTGACGGTCTCGCTCCGGTAGAAACCGGCGACCAGGTTCACCTCGGGCAGGTGCTCGAAGACCGCGAAGAGCGGCATGGCGGCGAGGAGGGAGCCCTGGGGCGCCCGCGCCGCCGCGGCCTCCGCGAACGCGAACGCCTGCTGCCGCGAGCCGTGCCACTTCTCGCACCAGTAGTGCAGCGCGGCCAGGTGCGCCCCCATGTGGGCCGGGGCGCGGTCCAGGATCTTCAGCCAGAGCTGCTCGAAGTCCTGCTGCGGGTAACCGAGTCCGCGGGCCACCGACAGCTCCACGATGTACGGGACCGGGTCACCGGGAGCCAGCAGCGCGGCCTCGCCGCACGCCGCCTTCGCCTCCTCCATGATGATCCGGAACTCGTCCGTCCCGGGCGCCGCCGTACGCCACGCCTGCTGCACCAGGAACTCGGCGTGCACCGCGGCGCCGCCCGCGTCCTTGGGCATCTCGGTCCGCCACACCCGCAGCCACTGCCCGCCCGGCGCCTCGCCCACCCCGCCGGGCCGCTGCTGCAGTTCCAGCGAGGCCGCGCCCGCGAACGCCTGGACGCGCTGCCAGCGCAGCTCGCCCTTCGCGTCCGTGCCGGCCAGCAACTGCTGCGCCGCGCGGTAGTCCTGGGTGCGCTGCACCAGGTCCAGGACGTCCAGCAGGTCCTGGTCGGGGCCGGGCATGCGGATGTCCAGCTCCTCCTCGCGGGCGAAGCCGTAGTTCGCCGGGTCCGCCGCGTCCGGGTGGCCGGCGGGGACCTGCGTGATCGCCCCGCGCCCGCGCCGCAGATACGGCACCACCACGAAGCCGAGCATGACGAGCGCGATCAGGACCCAGAGAATCTCCATGCCACCAAGCGAACCAGACCACGCCGACAATTGGCCAACCCGGTGCCGGACCCTGTGGAAAACTCCCGGCGTCCGCCCGCTCCACCCGTTCCGTCCACCCGTTCCGTCCACCCGCTCCGTCCGTGCCGCCCCTCCGCGTCCGTCATCCGCACCGTGCGCGCACTACCCTCGGTGCCCATGAGCGACAGGCACATCAGTCAGCACTTCGAGACGCTCGCGATCCACGCGGGCAACACCGCCGACCCCCTGACGGGCGCGGTCGTCCCGCCGATCTACCAGGTGTCCACCTACAAGCAGGACGGCGTCGGCGGCCTGCGCGGCGGCTACGAGTACAGCCGCAGCGCCAATCCGACCAGGACCGCGCTGGAGGAGAACCTCGCCGCCCTGGAGGGCGGCCGCCGCGGCCTCGCGTTCGCGTCCGGACTGGCGGCCGAGGACTGCCTGTTGCGTACGCTGCTCGGCCCCGGCGACCACGTGGTGATCCCGAACGACGCCTACGGCGGCACGTTCCGGCTCTTCGCCAAGGTCGTCGCACGGTGGGGCGTGGAGTGGTCGGTGGCCGACACCTCCGACCCGGCCGCGGTACGGGCCGCCCTCACCCCGAAGACCAAGGCCGTCTGGGTGGAGACCCCCTCCAACCCGCTGCTCGGCATCACCGACATCGCCGCCGTGGCCCAGGTCGCCCGGGACGCGGGCGCCCGGCTCGTCGTCGACAACACCTTCGCCACGCCCTACCTCCAGCAGCCGCTCGCACTCGGCGCGGACGTCGTCGTGCACTCCCTGACCAAGTACATGGGCGGCCACTCCGACGTCGTCGGCGGCGCCCTGATCACCGGCGACGCGGACCTGGGCGAGGAGCTCGCCTTCCACCAGAACGCGATGGGCGCGGTCGCCGGCCCCTTCGACTCCTGGCTGGTGCTGCGCGGCACCAAGACGCTCTCGGTCCGCATGGACCGGCACAGCGAGAACGCCACGAAGATCGCCGACATGCTCACCCGCCACGCGCGCGTGACGAGCGTCCTGTACCCGGGGCTGCCCGACCACCCCGGCCACGAGGTCGCCGCCAAGCAGATGCGCGCCTTCGGCGGCATGATCTCCTTCCGCGTGGAGGGCGGCGAGGAGGCGGCCGTCGAGGTCTGCAACCGGGCCAGGGTGTTCACGCTCGGCGAGTCCCTGGGCGGCGTCGAGTCGCTGATCGAGCACCCCGGGCGGATGACGCACGCGTCCGCGGCCGGTTCCGCGCTCGAGGTCCCCGCCGACCTGGTGCGCCTCTCCGTGGGCATCGAGAACGTCGAGGACCTGCTCGAAGACCTCCAGCAGGCGCTCGGACGCTGACGGTCACCAGCCCATGAGCGGTGGAGTCGTCTCCGGCGGCGGCTCCACCCAGGGGCGGGCCGTCAGCGCCCACACCACGAACGCCACGCTCCCCGCCAGCAACAGCAGCCACATCACGCGGCGGGCGAGCGTCCTGCGGCGCAGGATGCGGGCCCCGCGGCGCGCCGCCTCCGCGTGCAGCCCGGGCGGCACGGGCGGCGGCGACTGCTCCAGCATCCGCCGCACGGTCGCCTCACGCCTCATCCGGGTCACGACGGCACCGCCTCGACGCCGCCCGCCGCGGGGGCCGGCCCCGGGGGCGGGCGCAGTACGGCGGCCATCGCGCGGTGGAAGACGGTCCGCACGCGCTCCGCGGACAGGCCGAGCAGGGCCGCCGTCTGTTCCTCGGCGATCCCCTCGTACAGCCGCAGTACCAGAATCAGGCGTTCCTGCGGGGAGAGCCGGGCCAGCGGGCCCGCCGGGCGGGCACGGGAGGGGAGCAGTCCGCCGCGGCGGTGCCAGGCGTCGTTCGCGAAGCGGGTCGCCAGGTACCGGCGGGTGTGGGCGTAGGGGTCCCCGCCGCGCAGCCGGTGCCAGGCCGCGTACGTGCGGGCCAGCGCCAGGGTCAGCAGGCGTCGCGCGTGCGGGTTGTCGTCCGGGGCCTCGGCGGTGAGCAGGGTCGCGGTGTGCAGCAGCCGGGTGCCGGCGCCCGCTACGTACGCCTCGAACTCGCGGGCGCGGAGGTCGTCCTGGGACGTGTGCCGTGGGTGCAACCGTGCCTCCCGTCGCCGGTGGGAGCCCTCGGTTCTCATATCAGGGCAGGGTGTACCCCTCGGTCAAGGGACGTGCGCGCGTGACGCTCCGGTTTTTCGCCCCCGCCGCCCCTTCCCGTCCCGACCCGGCGCTCCGCCCCGGACCTCGCTCCTCAAACCGCCGGAGGGGCTGGAAGTCAGCCCGTCCGGCGTTTGAGGACGAGGCCGTTCAGGCCGAAGGGGGTCTGGGGCGCAGCCCCCAGAGATCAGGAGTCCACCCGGTCAGAGGTGGACATCCGAGCCGACAGCGCGCCGTTGAAGCGCGTCAGGAGCGTGCAGAACGCCTCACGCTCCTCCGCGTCCCAGTCCTGGGTCAGCTCGGCCATCAACTGGCGGCGGGAGGAGCGCACTTCCTCCAGGCGCGACTGCCCGCGCGGGGACAGCTGGAGCACGACCGCGCGCCCGTCCTCGGGGTGCGAGGTCCGTTTGACCAGGCCGGTGTCCACGAGCGGGGCGACCTGCCGGGTGACCGTCGAGGAGTCGATGCCCATGCTCGAGGCGAGCGCCTTGACGCCCATCGGGCCTTCCTTGTCGAGGCGGTTGAGCAGCAGGTACGCGGCGCGGTCCATCGAGTTGCGCACCTGGCCGACCCCGCCCAGACGCGTCTGTTCGGCACGGCGGGCGAACAACGCCACCTCGTGCTGCAGCGTGTCGAGAAGACCGGTGTCACCGACGGCCGTCAGGTCCGTCCTCATGTCCATCGACATATCAGGTGGTGTGGGCATGGCCGGGGGCTCACTTCGTGGAGGGCTGCTAATTGGGGGACAGGGTACGCGGCCGGACGACGGCCCGTACCGGCGCTGCGCAAAGCCGAGTCCGCGGGTTGGTCACACCGGCCGCCGCCGGCGGCGAACTGCGATCCTGGAGCCATGAGCTACAGCACGGCCGAACACCTGCGGACCGTCACCCTCGACGACGTGCGCGGTGCCCGGAAGATGCTCTCGGGCGTGGTACGGACGACCGCGCTGGAGGGCAGCAGGCACCTGTCCCGGCGGGTGGGCGCGCCGGTGCACCTGAAGTGCGAGAACCTGCAGCGGACGGGGTCGTTCAAGCTGCGCGGCGCGTACGTCCGGATCGCCGGGCTGCTGCCCGAGGAGCGGGCCGCCGGTGTCGTCGCGGCGAGCGCCGGCAACCACGCGCAGGGTGTCGCGCTGGCGTCCTCGCTGCTCGGGGTGCGGTCCACGGTGTTCATGCCGAAGGGCGCCCCGCTGCCGAAGATCAGCGCGACCCGGGAGTACGGCGCCGAGGTGCGCCTGCAGGGCCAGGTGGTCGACGAGACGCTGGCCGCGGCGACGGAGTACGCGCGCGAGACGGGCGCCGTGTTCATCCACCCCTTCGACCACCCGGACGTCATCGCGGGCCAGGGCACGGTGGGCCTGGAGATCCTGGACCAGTGCCCCGAGGTGCGCACGATCGTCGTCGGGGTCGGCGGGGGCGGGCTGGCCGCCGGGATCGCGGTCGCGGTGAAGGCGCTGCGGCCCGACGTGCGGATCGTCGGCGTGCAGGCGGAGGGCGCGGCGGCGTACCCGCCCTCGCTGGCGGCCGGGCGTCCGGTGTCGGTGCGCGACCCGGCGACGATGGCCGACGGGATCAAGGTGGGACGGCCCGGTGACGTGCCGTTCGGGATCGTCGGCGAGCTGGTGGACGAGGTGTGCACGGTCACCGAGGACGAGCTGTCGGCCGCGCTGCTGCTGTGCCTGGAGCGGGCCAAGCTGGTCGTCGAGCCGGCCGGGGCGAGCCCGGTCGCGGCGCTGCTGAGCCGGCCCGGCGCCTTCGAGGGGCCGGTCGTGGCGGTGCTGTCCGGCGGCAACGTGGACCCGGTGCTGATGGAGCGGGTGCTGCGGCACGGCATGGCCGCGCAGGGCCGCTACCTGGCCGTACGGCTGCGCCTGACGGACCGGCCGGGCGCGCTCGCGTCGCTTCTGGGGGCGTTGTCGGTGGCCGACGCCAACGTCCTCGACGTGAGCCACGTACGGACCGACCCCCGGCTCGGGCTCACGGAGGCGGAGGTCGAGCTGCACCTGGAGACCAAGGGCCCGGAGCACTGCGCGGAGGTCGAACGGGCCCTGCGCGAGGCGGGTTACACGGTCATGGACTGACGCCCGGCGCGGCGTCACCCCTCTGGGTGAGTCCATTGTGAAACGCGATACATCGCGTTATGGTGTATCCCTCGCCACCGGGTGCCGTCGCCCGTCCCGCCGCCCGCGCCCGGCGAAAACCTCAGCGCGCCGGAGTGCGCAAACCTAGGCTTTCCGAAGAATCACAACGACGTGGAGACTCATATGCCAGGCGCCATCCATGCCGAAGGCTTAGTGAAGACCTTCGGGAACGTCAGGGCGCTGGACGGCGTCGACCTCGATGTCCCCGAGGGCACCGTCCTGGGCCTGCTCGGGCCGAACGGAGCGGGCAAGACCACCACCGTCCGCTGCCTGACCACCCTGCTGCGGCCCGACAGCGGCAGGGCGGTCGTCGCCGGCCTCGACGTGCTGAAACAACCCGACGCCGTACGCCGCTCCATCGGCCTGTCCGGCCAGTTCGCCGCCGTCGACGAGTATCTGACCGGCCGCGAGAACCTGCAGATGGTCGGACAGCTCTACCAGATGAGGGCGAAGGCGGCGAAGGCCCGCGCGGACGAACTGCTGGAGCAGTTCAACCTCGCGGACGCCGCCGACCGCACCGCCAAGACCTACTCCGGAGGCATGCGCCGCCGGCTCGACCTCGCCGCCGCCCTGGTCGTCTCGCCGCCCGTGATGTTCATGGACGAGCCGACGACCGGCCTCGACCCGCGCAACCGCCAGCAGCTGTGGGAAGTGATCAAACAGCTGGTCTCCGGCGGTACGACGCTGCTGCTCACCACCCAGTACCTGGAGGAGGCCGACCACCTGGCCCACGACATCGCGGTCGTCGACCACGGCCGGGTCATCGCCCAGGGCACCTCCGACCAGCTCAAGGCCCGCACCGGCGGCGAGCGCGTCGAGGTCGTGGTGCACGAGCGCGAGCACATCCGGGCCGCCTCCGCCCTCCTCGACAAGTACCGCCTGCGCGGCGCCGGCCAGGGCGACACGACGGTCGAGGACCACATGCGCAAGATCACCACACCGGTCTCCGGCGGCGCGAAACTCCTCGCCGAGATCATCCGCGACCTCGACACCGAAGGCATCGAGATCGACGACATCGGTCTGCGCCGCCCCACCCTCGACGACGTCTTCCTCTCCCTCACCGGCCATGTCGCGGAGGCCGGGGCCGGGGACGAGGACAGCAAGGAGGCCGCGAAGTGAGCGCCGTCACCGACGCCGTCCGGGGCACGGCCCCCGGCAACCCCCTCGGCCGGTCGATCCGGGACTCCCTGGTCGTCGCCCGCAGGAATCTAATCCGTATGACCAGGATTCCTGAGATGCTCCTTTTTGGGGTCATTCAGCCTGTTATGTTCGTCGTCCTCTTCACGTACGTCTTCGGCGGCTCGATGAGCGTCGGCGGGACCACCGACCCGGACGTCTACAAGAACTTCCTGATGGCCGGGATCTTCGCGCAGACCGTCACCTTCGCCACGGCCGGCTCGGCCGCCGGTATCGCCGACGACATGCAGAAGGGGCTGGTGGACCGCTTCCGTTCGCTCCCGATGGCGCGGGGCGCGGTCCTGACCGGCCGGACCGTCGCGGACCTGGCACAAACGTGCATCACGATGCTCGTCCTCGCGATCGTCGCGCTGATCGTGGGCTGGCGACCTGGCTCGGCTGAGCCGACCGACGCGGGCAAGGTGCTGGGCGCCTTCGCACTGCTCCTCCTGGTTGGATACGCCTTCACCTGGATCGGTGCGCTGATCGGCCTGTCCGTGCGGACCCCGGAGGCGGCGACCTCGGGCGGCATCATCTGGCTGTTCCCGGTGACGTTCATCTCGAACGCCTTCGTGGACTCCAGCCAGATGACCCCCTGGCTCCGGCACATCGCCGAGTGGAATCCCTTCAGTGCGACCGTGCAGGCGTGTCGAGAGCTGTTCGGTAACCCAGGCGTCGTGCAGTCCGATGCATGGCCGATGCAGCACCCGGTCTGGGCGTCGCTGATCTGGTCCGTGCTGATCATCGCGGTCTTCCGCACGCTGGCAGTGCGCAAGTACCGCTCGGCGGCGGCATGACGAAGCCCCCGGCACCGCAGGGGTGCCGGGGGCCCGTCGGGGACTCGCGGGGGCGGGTCAGCCGGTGTACGGCTTCGCCTCCAGGATCTTCACCGAGGCCTTCTTGCCGTTCGGCAGCTCGTACTCCGCGTCCTCGCCGACCTTGTGGCCCATGACGCCCGAGCCGAGCGGGGACTGCGGCGAGTAGGTCTCGATCTCGGAGCTCGCGTACTCGCGCGAGGCGAGCAGGAAGGTCAGCGTGTCGTCCTCGTCGCCGTCGAAGGCGATGGTCACGACCATGCCGGGCGCCACGGCACCGTCGGCCGCCGGGGCCTCGCCGACCTTGGCGTTCTCGAGGAGCTGGGTGAGCTGGCGCACACGGAGCTCCTGCTTGCCCTGCTCCTCCTTGGCCGCGTGGTACCCGCCGTTCTCCCGCAGGTCGCCCTCCTCGCGCGCGGCGGCGATCTTGGCGGCGATCTCCGTGCGCGCGGGACCAGTAAGGTACGCAAGCTCGTCCTTGAGCTTGTTGTACGCCTCCTGGGTCAGCCAGGTGACGTTCTCGCTGGTCTGGGTCACAGGTGCTCCTCGTAGGTGCTGGGAATACAAAGCATCGCCCTCTCTGAAGGATGTTCCTCCAGGGATGGGCGAAACCACGAGCCTAACAATTGAGTGCCCGTAGGGGGAGGACATAAGCCACCGGACTCATGTCAGCGCAGGTCAGTGGCCGGGTATTCCCCGTGGTGTCAGTCCGTGTGGCAGCCGACGAGCTCGGCCGAGGTGCCCCGGGAGGTGGTGCGGAGCGTGACGACCTCGTCGACGCGCGTGGCGTCCTCGTCGAAGCGGAAGTCGGCGCGGCCCACCTCGGCGCCGTCCTCGGCCTGGGAGCGGACCGTGCAGTAGCCGGCGGTCCCCGCGTCCTTGTGCACCTCCAGGTGCACCTTCACCGAGTCCTCGGCGGTGTCGAAACCGATCACCTCGGCGCTGATCTCGTTCTGGACGACGTGGTGGTAGCCGAACCAGCCGATCAACGCGAGCGTCAGCACCGCCAGCACGGCGCCGACGGCCTTGAGGGTGCGGTCGGCCTGCTGGTCGGAGGAGCGGCCGTAACGGCCCTCGGGCAGCCGCGCGCTCGGCGTACTCATGATCGTCTCCTCGGCAGGAGGGAACCGTGTCCCCTGGCAGGCCCCGGAGTGTAAAACCCCGGAATTATTCGTCCCCCGATTCGGTCACTATAGAAGCCTGCTACTGCGCCGCCGCACTGAGGGCGCCGACCGACTTGAGGATTGAGTCTTGACTGACCAGCTGCGACTGATGGCCGTGCACGCCCACCCCGACGACGAGTCGAGCAAGGGCGCGGCCACCATGGCGAAGTACGTGTCCGAGGGGGTGGACGTGCTGGTGGTGACCTGCACGGGCGGGGAGCGCGGCTCCATCCTCAACCCGAAACTGCAGGGCGACGCCTACATCGAGGAGCACATCCACGAGGTGCGCAGGAAGGAGATGGACGAGGCCCGGGAGATCCTGGGCGTGAAGCAGGAGTGGCTCGGGTTCGTCGACTCCGGGCTGCCCGAGGGCGACCCGCTGCCGCCGCTGCCGGAGGGCTGCTTCGCCCTGGAGGACGTCGACAAGGCGGCCGGTGAGCTGGTGCGGAAGATCCGTTCCTTCCGTCCCCAGGTGATCACCACCTATGACGAGAACGGCGGCTACCCGCACCCCGACCACATCATGACCCACAAGATCACGATGGTGGCGTTCGAGGGCGCGGCGGACACCGAGAAGTACCCGGAGGGCGAGTACGGCCCGGCGTACCAGCCGCTGAAGGTGTACTACAACCAGGGCTTCAACCGCCCCCGCACCGAGGCGCTGCACCAGGCGATGCTGGACCGCGGCCTGGAGTCGCCGTACGGGGACTGGCTGAAGCGCTGGAGCGAGTTCGAGCGCAAGGAGCGCACGCTCACCACGTACGTGCCGTGCGCCGACTTCTTCGAGGTCCGTGACAAGGCGCTGATCGCGCACGCGACGCAGATCGACCCCGACGGGGGCTGGTTCCGGGTGCCGATGGACCTCCAGCGGGAGGTCTGGCCGACGGAGGAGTACGAGCTCGCGAAGTCGCTCGTCGATACGTCCCTCCCCGAGGACGACCTCTTCGCGGGCATCCGGGACAATGCCTGACATGAGCGCAAGCGCAAGCCTGGCAATGACCCACCTGGTGCCTCTGGCCAAGGAACTCGACGAGGACAAGGTGACCCCCGGTGTCCTCGGGTTCATCGTGTTCGCGGTGATGGCTCTGGCGGTGTGGGCCCTGATGAAGTCCATGAACCGGCACATGGGGCGCGTCGACTTCGTCGAGGCCGAGGAGCCCGGGGGCGAGAAGGCGGGGGCCGCGGAGAAGCGGGGCTGAGCCCAGCCCGGTACAGCCGCGGGCAGTCGTGCCGCTGGGGCGGCACGGTGGGCGCGACGGCACCCCGCAAGCGCCGGGCCGCGCAGACGCCCCCCGGTCGGCACCGACGCCGGATGCCGGCTGCGGGGTGGTTGTGCCCACCCGTTCCGCCCTGCGGAACGACTGCCCACAACCACCGGCCGGTGACCAGTGCGCCCTACGCCTTCTCGTTCACCGGTACGCCCATCACCTCCCGGGCGTGGCGGCCCGGGACCATGCCCAGGTGCCAGGCCTGCCAGCCGGCCTCCAGGCTGACGCCCCGCTCCAGGAGGAGCTGGTACGCCTCCACGCAGTCGGCCAGTTTTCCGTCGCGCGAGGCGTGGCCGGCCCGGCCCAGCCGGGACAGCTCCTCCTGCGCCACCGCCGTACCGACCTCCGTGCCGCCCGGCGCCGCGTACGGCAGCAGCGTGCAGCGCAGGAAGCGCGCCCAGTCCTCGCCGCGCCGGTCGCCGTACGACACGAACAGGGACACCGCCTCGTCGCACAGTGCCAGCGCCTGCTGGGTGCGCGCGTTGCCCGCGTCGACGACCGCCAGCTCCAGGCAGGTCCACGCCTCGCCGTGCGCCACCCCGATGCGCTGGAAGTCGGCGCGCGCGTCCACGAGGAGCTGCCGGGCGAACCCGGAGTTCCGCAGCGACCCCGTCCGGGCGGCCCGCTGGTCGCGGGTCACCCGCGCCGAATGGTGCCGGGCGCAGGCCAGGCCGTACACGTCCCGCATCCGGGAGAACATCGTGCGGGCGCGTTCCAGCTCCCGCACCGCCCGGTCCAGGTCGCCGGTCTCCTCCAGCGCCTGGCCCAGGTAGTACAGCGTCCACGCCTCACCGCGCACGTCCTCGTTGTCCCGGTGCCGGGCGGCGGCCCGGCGCAGGTCCTCCACCGCCGGTGAGGCGTCCCCGTCGACCAGCCGGGCCCGCGCCAGCTCGGTCAGCGCCCACGCCTCACCGCGGGCGTCGCGGGTACGGCCGTACAGCTCCAGGGCGGTGCGCAGCTCGGTCTCGGCGTGCGGGACGTCGCCCCTGCGCAGGTTCAGCTGGCCCAGCTGGAAGTGCGCCCACGCCTGCCCGTGCACGGACTCGCCCGCGCGGTGCAGCACCAGCGACTCGGTCAGCAGGTCCAGCGCCTCGGCCAGCCGGGCCCGGTCCCGCTCGACCGCCGCCAGCGCGTGCATCGTCCAGGCGCGGTCCGTGGCCAGCTCGGGCGCGGCCTGCAGATCCAGCGCCTCCCGCAGTCTCGCCGACGCCTCCGTCAGGTTGCCCTGGTGGTGCAGCGTGATCCCGAGCGAGGTCAGCGCCCGCGCCGCGCCCGCGTCGTGCTGCGACTCCCGGTAGAGGTCCACCACCGACGTCAGCGTGGTCCGCGCCGTGTCCAGCTCGCCCAGCTGCCGTGCCGCGATGCCCGTGCGCCACTGCACCGAGCGCACCAGCAGCCCCTCGTCCACGGCCTGCGCCAGCTCGTTGATCTCACCCAGCCGGTACAGGTCGCCGCGCAGCAGGCAGTAGTCGCACAGCGCGCCGAGCAGGTTCAGCACCGCCCGCCGGTCGACGCCCTCCGCGTGCCGCAGCGCCGCCGTGATGAAGCTCGACTCGTCGTCCAGCCAGCGCAGCGCCTCGTCCAGCGAGGTGAAGCCGTACGGGCCGAAGCGGTCCGAGCGGGTCGACATGTTGCCGTCGACCAGCCGCAGTACCGAGTCGGCCAGCTCGGCGTAGTTCACGATCAGCCGTTCCTGCGCCGCGGTGCGCTCGGCGGGGTCCTCCTCGTCGAGGAGGCGGGCGAGGGCGAAGGCGCGGACGAGGTCGTGCAGCCGGTAGCGGCTGTGCCGGACGCGGTCGATCAGGCCGGCGCGGTTCAGGGCGACCAGGTGCCGGGTCGCCTCCGCCTCGTCGGTGGCGAGGAGGGCCGCGGCCGCGGCGGCGCCCAGCGAGGCCCGGCCGGCCAGCGCCAGCCGCCGCAGCAGCCGCCGCAGGGTCTCCGGCTGGTCGGTGTAGCGCAGCCACAGGGCGCGCTCGACCGGCTCGACGGGCCCGTAGGCGGCCAGGTCGGTGGCGAGCGCGAGGGGCGAGCGCGGACCGAGGGCCGCGCCGGCGGCCCGCAGCGCCAGCGGCAGCCCTCCGCACAGCTCCCGCACCCGCTCGGTGGACTCGGCGTCGTAGGGCCCCGAGGAGTCCTGCGCGGCGGCCGCCAGCAGCTCCTCCGCGCCCGCGGGGTCCAGCGGCTCCACCGGCAGCTGGTACACCCGGGCCGGCAGGTCGTCCGGCAGCCCGAGCGGCGCGCGGGAGGTGACGAGGACGAGGCTGTCGGACCGTTCCGGGATCAGCGTGCGGACCTGCTGCGGGTCGGAGGCGTCGTCCAGGACGATCGTGACCGGCATCCCGGTCAGATGCTGGTGGTACAGCTCGCTCAGCCGCTTGAGCTGCTGGTCGGGGGAGGACCGCTCGCGGAACAGCAGCTGCTCGCGCGGGGCCCCGAGCCGGTTCAGCAGGTGCAGCAGCGCGTCCCGGGTGGACAGCGGGG
The DNA here is from genome assembly GCF_040646935.1 of Streptomyces sp. NPDC044984. Lineage (NCBI taxonomy): Bacteria > Bacillati > Actinomycetota > Actinomycetes > Kitasatosporales > Streptomycetaceae > Streptomyces > Streptomyces sp. NPDC044984. The sequence continues at coordinate 89,615 of NZ_JBEZBE010000028.1, read as the reverse complement.
GCTCTCCCGGGCCGTCGCCGCGCAGGTCGACGACGCAGGCCCCGCGGAAGTGGTCCTTCAGGTCGTGCGCGGCGCGCACCGCGAGCGTCGTACGGCCGCTGCCGGGCGCCCCGTGCAGCACGACCACCGTCGGCCGGGTCTCCGTGGTCGCGCGGGCCGCCCGCACCCACTGCCGGATCCGCGCCATCTCCTGCCGCCGCCCCGCGAACAACCCCAGCGGCTCCGGCAGTTGCCCGAACGACTGCTCCAGCACGCTCCGCCCGCGGGCCGCCGCGCTCTTGTCCGTGCCGCGCAGCCGGGGCCCCGCCTGCTGCGGCCCGGTGGACGCGGCCAGCACCCGCTGCTGGTCCAGGAACGGCCGGATCCCCCGCACCTCCAGCGCCGTCAGCCACTGCAGCCGCAGCTGTTCCGGCCCGCCCGGCTGGCTCACCGCACCGGCCCGGTGGTGCGCGGCGGGCACGTGCGCGCCCGCCACCTTCACCACCGTCGCCGCCGCGCCGACGACCCCGACGGCCACGCCCGCGCCCAGCGCCGTCCCGGTGCCCGTCCCCAGCGCCATGTCGGCGACCACGGCCGCGACCCCCGCCACGCCGGCCACCAGCAGCGGGGTCCCGGCGCCCTCGCGGGCGTAGCGCTGCCGGAAGGTGAGCTGCCCGGCCTCCGCCTCGTCCAGGGCGCGCGTGTACGCCTCGTACTCCTCGGCCGACGTCCGCACCATCGCGTCCAGTGCCCCGCGCGCCCGCGCGAGCAGCACCCTGCCGTCGGTGCGCCCGCCCGATCTGCGCACCTCCTCCTCCACGGCCCGCGCCAACAGCCGCTCGGCGTCCGCCCGTTGACTGTCCCGCATGACATGTCCCCCTCCGGCGGCGACTCCTTCGCCCACGAGTGTGCTCCGGACGGGGCGTCAGCGCGAGGGGGCGACGATCAACGGTTGCGGGCCGGTGACGAAGGAACGGTCGAGGGGCGGCCGGCGGCTCCCCGCCCGTCGTGCGGAGGCGGACGGCCGCCGCAGCGGATCCGCCCGCGGCGGCGGGGCGGACCGGGAGGACACGCGAGGCGCCGCCGGGTGCGCGAGGATGGGGGCATGGCGAACCGACTTGCGCAGGCCACGTCCCCCTATCTCCTCCAGCACGCCGACAACCCCGTCGACTGGTGGTCCTGGTCCGAGGAGGCCTTCGCCGAGGCGCGGCGGCGCGATGTGCCGGTGCTGCTGAGCGTCGGCTACTCGAGCTGCCACTGGTGCCATGTGATGGCGCACGAGTCCTTCGAGGACCAGGCCACCGCCGACGACATGAACGCGCACTTCGTCAGCATCAAGGTGGACCGCGAGGAGCGCCCGGACGTGGACGCCGTCTACATGGAGGCGGTGCAGGCGGCGACCGGGCAGGGCGGCTGGCCCATGACCGTGTTCCTCACCCCGGACGCCGAGCCGTTCTACTTCGGCACGTACTTCCCGCCCGCCCCCCGGCACGGCATGCCGTCCTTCCGGCAGGTGCTCCAGGGCGTCCACCAGGCGTGGGCCGAGCGGCGCGGCGAGGTCGACGAGGTGGCGGGGAAGATCACCCGGGACCTGGCGGGGCGGGAGCTGTCCTACGGCGACGACCGGCTGCCCGGCGAGCAGGAGCTCGCGCAGGCGCTGCTCGGGCTGACCCGCGAGTACGACCCGCAGCGCGGCGGGTTCGGCGGGGCGCCGAAGTTCCCGCCGTCCATGGTGATCGAGTTCCTGCTGCGCCACCACGCCCGCACCGGCGCCGAGGGCGCGCTGCAGATGGCGCAGGACACCTGTGAGCGCATGGCGCGCGGCGGGATCTACGACCAGCTCGGCGGCGGCTTCGCGCGCTACTCCGTCGACCGGGACTGGGTGGTGCCGCACTTCGAGAAGATGCTCTACGACAACGCGCTGCTGTGCCGGGCCTACGCCCACCTGTGGCGGACCACCGGCTCGGAGCTCGCCCGCCGGGTGGCGCTGGAGACCGCCGACTTCATGGTGCGCGAACTGCGCACGCCCGAGGGCGGGTTCGCGTCCGCGCTGGACGCCGACAGCGACGACGGGACGGGGCGCCATGTCGAGGGCGCGTACTACGTCTGGACGCCCGCGCAGCTGCGCGAGGTCCTCGGGGAGGAGGACGCGGAGCTCGCCGCGCGGTACTTCGGGGTGACCGTGGAGGGCACCTTCGAGGAGGGCGCCTCGGTGCTGCAACTCCCGCAGCGGGACGAGGTGTTCGACGCCGGGCGGATCGGCGGCATCAGGGAGCGGCTGCTCGCGGCGCGTTCCGCGCGGCCCGCGCCCGGCCGGGACGACAAGGTGGTCGCCGCCTGGAACGGGCTGGCGATCGCCGCGCTCGCGGAGACCGGCGCCTACTTCGGCCGGCCGGACCTGACGGAGGCCGCCGTCGCCGCCGGTGACCTGCTGGTCCGGCTGCACCTGGACGACCGGGCCCGGATCGCCCGCACCAGCAAGGACGGCCGGGTGGGCGCCAACGCGGGGGTGCTGGAGGACTACGCCGATGTCGCCGAGGGCTTCCTGGCGCTGGCGTCGGTGACGGGGGAGGGGGTGTGGCTGGAGTTCGCCGGACTGCTGCTCGACCATGTGCTCGCCCGCTTCGCCGACCCGGAGTCGGGCGCCCTGTACGACACGGCGTCCGACGCGGAGCGGCTCATCCGGCGGCCGCAGGACCCGACCGACAACGCCGCCCCGTCCGGCTGGACCGCCGCCGCGGGCGCCCTGCTGGGCTATGCCGCGCACACCGGTTCCGAGCCGCACCGCACCGCCGCCGAACGGGCGCTGGGCGTGGTGAAGGCGCTCGGCCCGCGGGTCCCGCGGTTCATCGGGTGGGGGCTCGCGGTCGCCGAGGCCGTACTGGACGGGCCGCGGGAGGTCGCGGTGGTCGGTCCGGCGCTCGACGACCCGGCCACGACCGCCCTGCACCGCACGGCGCTCCTGGGTTCCGCGCCCGGCGCGGTGGTCGCCGTCGGGGCGCCGGGGAGCGACGAGTTCCCGCTGCTCGCCGACCGCCCGCTGGTCCAGGGCGAACCGGCCGCCTACGTCTGCCGCAACTTCACCTGTGACGCGCCGACGACCGATGCCGACCGGCTGCGGGTGGCGCTGGGCGGCTGAACCGGCGGCCGTACCGGTACGCGGCTCCGCCGCACCCGGACGATGACCGCGACGGCCCGGCCTGTGCAGGACAAGAACGGTCCGACGGTGCGCCGAGCACTCCTGCGGGGGCGCGGGGCCGTACCGGTACGCGGCTCCGCCGCGCGGGCGCGACCAGCCATGCCGGGCCTGCGGTTTCCCGCGGCGGGCCCGCGGCTCTCCGCGGCGGGCCTGCGGTTTCCTGCGGCGGGCCTGCGGCTCTCCGCCGCGGGCCCGCGGTTCTCCGCGGCGTTACCGCGTCAGCCCCGCTCCGGCCGTGAGGCGACCGCCCGTTCCACGATCGCGACCAGCTGCTCGTGGTGCGCGCCCTTCCAGTACGCGCGGCCGCACTCCGCGCACTGCGCGAACACGTCGTACGTGCGGTGCGTCCCGCCCCGCAACTGGTCGGCGACCTCGTCCTTGGTGACCTGTCGCAGCAGCCCGTTGCAGGCGGTGCACCGGCTCCACGGCCGCAGCTCCGGCCGGAACCGGTCCAGTACGTACGTGAGTTGCTCCTCGGGCCGGGTGCTGTACACGAACGCCCCGGCCCACAGCTCCCGCCGCCGCAGCAGCCCCCGGTCCCGGCTGAGCATCACCCGCCGCTCCGCCGCCGACCGCGCGGCCAGCGCCGGATCGCCGATGTCCGTCGACTCGTACGCCGTGTCCACGCCCAGCAGCCGCAGCCGGCGCGCCAGCGTGCCGAGGTGCACGTCGAGCAGGAAGCGCAGGGGAGCGCCCGGCACCCGCTGGGGGTGTTCGACGGCCCGCACCGTCACCGACTCGCCCGCGGCCGGCACGTGGCCGGCCGGCACCTCGCGGCCGTCCACGAGCAGCGCGCCGACCTCGGTCAGCGGGACTCCGAGGGACTCGACGACGTGGCCGAGGCTGGAGACACCGTCGGTGGCGGCCCTCGTGGTGCCGGTGGGCCGCGCCCGGGGCACGAAGAGCAGCAGTTCGGGGTCGAACGCGACGTGGATCTCGGGACCGTTCACCCGGTCAGGATGCCATGGCGCGGGGGTGCGGCCTCAGGTTTTCCCGGCGGCGGACAGACCGTTCTCGAGGACGTCCAGGGCGCGGTCGACCAGGTCGGCCAGGTCGTCGCGGTGGCCGTGCTCGGCCCAGTACCGGGAGGTCTCCATCAGGCCGCCGACCAGCGACATCGACAGGACCCGGATCTCCAGGCCGTCGGGGTCGAGGCCGGTGCGCCCGGCGATGGCCCGGGCGAGCATGCGGCCGATGACCGACATGCTCTCCAGCATCCGCGAGCGCACCGCGGGGACCTCGGCCATCAGCTGCGTCCGCAGCAAAGTCACCTCGCGCTCCTCGCCGGCCCCGAGCGCGACGGCCTTGCGCATGACGTGCCGCAGGGAGACCGCCCACGGCTCGTCGGCGGGCCGGGCCGAGAACTCCTCCATGACGACCGCGTCGTACTCGTCCGTGAGGACGATGTCCTCCTTGGCCGGGAAGTAGCGGAAGACGGTCGACGGCGACACCTCGGCGCGGTCGGCGATCTGCTCGATCGTCGTGGCGTCGTATCCCTGTTCCCGGATCAGCCCGTAGGCCGCGGTGCGGATCGCCTCGCGGGTCTTGATCTTCTTCCGTTCCCGCAGGCCCGGCTGCGGGCGGTCGGCGGGGGAGCGGGGGGAGCGTGCGGCCGTCATGCGGATCATTGTCGGACATCCGCCGGGGGCGGGGCCACGGCCGGTGCGGTGCCGGCGGGGGCGGGACGCACGTCGCTCGATTGAGTGACAGTAACAGTCAGGTGAAAGTGACTTTCAAATCGTGCTCCATGTCAATCGATGGATCGTGCGGCATTCCGGGCGTACGGAAACGGCCCCGGCTCGTCGAGCCGGGGCCGTTCGGGGAGTCCTGGGAGCCGTCACCCGTGCTGGTAGGCCACCAGGGAGATGCCGACGTAGTGGGCGATGAAGGCGGCCAGGGTGAGGGAGTGGAAGACCTCGTGGAAGCCGAACCAGCGCGGTGACGGGTTGGGCTTCTTGAGGCCGTAGATCACTCCGCCCGCGCTGTAGAGCAGCCCGCCGACGACCACCAGGACGAGCACGGCGACGCCGCCCGTGCGCATGAAGTCCGGCAGGAAGAAGACGGCCGCCCAGCCCATCGCGATGTAGCAGGGCGTGTAGAGCCAGCGCGGCGCGCCGACCCAGAAGACCCGGAAGACGATCCCGGCGGCCGCCGCCGCCCAGATGCCCCACAGCAGCCACCGCCCCTTGGAGTGCGGCAGCAGCAGGATGGTCAGCGGGGTGTAGGTGCCCGCGATGATCAGGAAGATGTTGGCGTGGTCGAGGCGGCGCAGCACCCCGTCCATGCGGGGGCTCCAGTCGCCCCGGTGGTAGAGCGCGCTCACGCCGAACAGCAGGCAGGCGGTCAGGGCGTAGACCGCGCAGGCGAGGCGTGCCCGGCTCGAGTCGGCGAAGGCGGTCAGCACCAGTCCGGCGACCAGGGCGGCGGGGAACATGCCCAGGTGCAGCCAGCCGCGGAGCTTGGGCTTGACCGGATGCGGGAGGGAAGTCGCCACCGGACCGCGGCCGTCGGCCGGCGGGTCCGTGGGCGCGTCGGGGGCGAACGCAGTCATGTCTCGCATCGTACCTACGGAACCGTAAGTTATGCCTGGTGGTGACCGATCGGTCCGTCGCGTGGCCATCATCTCACGCCGTTCCGCCGAGATGTCACGCAAAGAAATCGTCAGCTGTACCCAACGTGCGCGTAAAAGCCCACGAAAAACCGTGGCCAGTGTCACGTTGCTCACCTGTGCGGCCCTCTGGACAGATGGGCGCTCTCGTCGGATGATCAAATGAGTGCGGTCGACACCGGATGAGCGCGCAGCGCACCACCGTGCAGCATCCGGGTCGCAGCCCCCACGGGGCCTCCCAAACAAAAACCCTCATTTAGGAGCAATCGTGGCGCGCGACATCGCGGCTCCCAGCGTCCCCACCACCCACCAGGGACTGATCTCCTGGGTCAACGAGATCGCAGACCTGACGCAGCCGGACCGGGTGGTCTGGTGCGACGGCTCGGAGGCTGAGTACGAACGCCTGTGCGAGGAGCTCGTCGCCAAGGGCACCTTCCGCAAACTCGACCCGATCAAGCGCCCCAACTCCTACTACGCGGCCTCCGACCCCACCGACGTCGCCCGCGTCGAGGACCGGACCTTCATCTGCTCCGAGAAGGAGGAGGACGCCGGCCCGACCAACCACTGGAAGGCCCCCGCCGAGATGCGGGAGGTCTTCCAGGGCGAGCAGGGCGTCTTCCGCGGCTCGATGAAGGGCCGCACCATGTACGTCGTGCCCTTCTGCATGGGCCCCCTCGGCTCGCCGCTGTCCGCCATCGGCGTCGAGATCACCGACTCCGCGTACGTCGCCGTCTCCATGCGCACCATGACCCGGATGGGCCGCCCGGTCCTGGACGAGCTCGGCTCCGACGGCTTCTTCGTCAAGGCCGTGCACTCGGTCGGCGCCCCGCTGGAGCCCGGCCAGGAGGACGTCCCCTGGCCCTGCAACAGCACCAAGTACATCTCCCACTTCCCCGAGGACCGCGAGATCTGGTCCTACGGCTCCGGCTACGGCGGCAACGCCCTGCTCGGCAAGAAGTGCTACGCCCTGCGCATCGCCTCCGTCATGGCCCGCGACGAGGGCTGGCTGGCCGAGCACATGCTCATCCTCAAGCTCACCCCGCCCACCGGTGAGTCGAAGTACGTCGCCGCCGCCTTCCCGTCCGCCTGCGGCAAGACCAACCTCGCCATGCTGGAGCCCACGATCTCCGGCTGGACGGTCGAGACGATCGGCGACGACATCGCCTGGATGCGCTTCGGCGAGGACGGCCGCCTGTACGCCATCAACCCCGAGGCCGGCTTCTTCGGCGTCGCCCCCGGCACCGGCGAGCACACCAACGCCAACGCCATGAAGACCCTCTGGGGCAACTCCGTCTTCACCAACGTCGCCCTCACCGACGACAACGACGTGTGGTGGGAGGGCATGACCGAGGAGACCCCGGCCCACCTCACGGACTGGAAGGGCAACGACTGGACCCCCGAGTCCGGCACGCCCGCCGCCCACCCCAACGCCCGCTTCACCACCCCCGCCGCGCAGTGCCCGATCATCGCGCCGGAGTGGGAGGACCCCAAGGGCGTGCCGATCTCGGCGATCCTCTTCGGCGGGCGCCGCGCCAGCGCCGTACCGCTGGTGACGGAGTCCTTCGACTGGAACCACGGCGTCTTCCTCGGCGCCAACGTGGCCTCCGAGAAGACCGCCGCCGCCGAGGGCAAGGTCGGCGAGCTGCGCCGCGACCCGTTCGCCATGCTGCCGTTCTGCGGCTACAACATGGGCGACTACATGGCCCACTGGATCGACGTGGCCAAGGACAAGGACCAGTCGAAGCTGCCGAGGATCTACTACGTCAACTGGTTCCGCAAGGACGACGGGGGCCGGTTCGTCTGGCCCGGCTTCGGTGAGAACTCCCGCGTCCTGAAGTGGATCGTGGAGCGCCTGGAGGGCAAGGCGGAGGGCGTCGAGACCCCGATCGGCGTGCTGCCGGCCAAGGGCGCGCTGGACACCGAGGGACTGGACCTCTCCGAGGCCGACCTGGACTTCCTGCTCACCGTCGACAAGGACGTGTGGCGCGAGGAGGCCGCCCTGGTCCCCGAGCACCTCAACACCTTTGGCGACCACACGCCCAAGGAACTGTGGGACCAGTACCACGCGCTGGTGAAGCGCCTGGGCTGAGGCCCGCACAGACTCCGCGGCCGGTCGCTACTCGGTTTGAGGATGCCCTGACCAGCGATCGTCACGCCACGACCGGCCGCGGAACACACCGGCGGGGCCCCGCACAACGGCGTGCGGGGTTCGGGCCTGCCGCCACGCGCCGTCCCCGTCCGCCCCGACGGGCACGGCGGCGGCAGGCCCGAACCCGCCTTCCGGTGACGGCGGCACCCGCGCGGCGGCAGCGGCGGCCGACGGCGGCAGCGACGGGGCAGCGGCGGCAGCGACGGCGCGGCGCGGAACCCCGGACCGTCACCGGTCCCGGCCACCGCCGGTACCCGGGCCCTCCACCAGGTTCCACGCGACGGCGCCGACGTCGGGTTCCGCGGCGGAGATCTCGTACGTCACCTCGCCGCGCGGCCGCTCGACGGTCACCAACTCGCCGCTCGTGTTGCAGGGCCGCCGGTGCGTGGTGGTCGCCCCGTCGACGGTGAGCCGCACCGTGAACTCCTTGCCGCGCCCGGAGCAGGAGACCGACAGGAAGTAGTCGGTCCCGGCGTCGAGCGCGGAGGCGCCGCCGCGGATCCGTCCGGGGAGGTCGCCCGCGCCCTCGTCCGCGGGGTCGTCCGGCTCACGGTCCACGTTCACGTCCGTGGGGAGGCGGTTCAGCGCCGTCTGCCGGTAGAGGTTCAGCGGTGAGGTGCCCTCCAGCAGCCGCCGGACGTCGTCCAGGGTCCTGGGGTTGTACGTCTCGCCGACGGCGAACCGGGCGACCGAGTCCTTGGGCATGCCCCGCAGGGAGCGGTAGTACGCGTCGCGGCCGACGGCGCGGCCCTCCAGTTCTCCCCGGCCGAAGGTCCCGGCGTCGTAGGGCAGAACCGCGTCGTCACCGATCAGTTCCACCCCCTTCGTCAGCCGGGTGAGCCCGACGACGTACGTGTGGCCGGGCTCCAGGCGCGGCGCTCCCTCGCGTGCGGCCTCCTCCCGGCCGCCCCAGAGGGTGGAGTACCAGCCGTGCGCCCGCAGGGTGATCTCCCCGGACAGCCGGGGCGCCCCCGGCCTCGACCAGACGACCTCGGTCACGGCCGCCGTGACCGTCCGGGGAACGTAGTCACCGTCCTTCGGATCCGGGTCGCCCGCCGTCTCCCGCGTCACGCGGATGACGGCGGCGTGGTCACCGTGGGCGACCCACTCCTCCGCGGCGGCCGAGCCGCGGAGCGGGTCCCACGAGGCCCGGGGCAGCACCCGGCGGCCGTCGCCGCCCGCGACCGCCACCGCGGAGCCGCCGGCCGCCAGCAGGGCCGCCCCGGCGGCGATCCCGATCCTCAGCCGTCTCCTCGCCACCACTGCGCTCCCGCCTCGTGCCCTGGGTCCCGTCGGTCATCAAGGGGTGACGGTTCGGACGGTCGTTCGGTTGCGCGGGTGTGCGGTTGCGCGAGTGCGCAGGTGCACGGGTGCACGGGTGCCGGGTGTCCAAGTGTCCGGCCGGACGTCACGGCCTGCCGAGTCCGCCCTCCCCGGCCGGCCCCCGGTCCTCCAGGTACCGCGTGTGCGACTCCTGCCGCCGCGCCTCCGTCTCCCGCAGGGCCTGCGCCAGCCGCTCCGCCTCCGCGTGCAGCAGCTCCAGCTGACGCACCAGATGCTGCTCCGGAGGCATCTGCCCGGGCGTCAGCCGCGTCCACCAGCGGGTGCGGACGTAGGCGTCGACGGCCTCCGGCACGTCCTGCCGCACGGCTCGCGACAGCGTGTGGACGGCCTCCGGGTCCTGGGCGATGATCTCGGCCACCCACCCGGGATCCAGCAACGCGGCCAGCAGCTCCGTCAGTCCGGTGAGCCGGTCCCGCGCGGTGGGCGGCAGATCGACGTCCGCGAGGTAGTCCCGCAGCCGTTCGAAGTCCGCCCGCACCTCGTCCAGCTGCGCGGACGGGTCGGGGAACCCGGGCGGCGCGGGCCGCTCGGGCGGGGCGATCAGCGCCCCGGCCCCGTACAGCCCCACCACCACGACCGGCCAGTACGGACCCGCCACGCCCGTGAACGTCAGCACCAGCCCCGCCAGCCCGCCCACGCCCCCGGTCAGGTTCTTGCGGGACTCCAGGTACGCCATCGCCCTACTGGTAGCCACGGATCTCCTCGAACGCCCCGTCCAGGGAGCCCTGCCCGTCGAACAGCCGGCCGCCGGTCAGCTCGGCGATGTGCTCCAGTTCGGCCCGGTCGGAGTCGCCGAACAGGATGGGGAAGACGGGGGTGTTCCGGCGGTCACCGGACAGCCCCCGGTAGAAGGAGTCGAAGTCGCCCGCCTCGGCACCGGCCGTGTTCTCGCCGTCCGTCATCAGCACGATCGAGGTGAACGTGTCCTCGCCGGTGCCGAGGTGGTCGTAGGCCTTCTCCAGGGACGTGTAGATCGCCGTCTCGCCCTCGGCCCGCAGGGCGGCGGTGTCCCGGCGGATCGCCTCCAGCCCCTGCCGCGGGTCGTCGGGCTCGACGACGTGGGTGCGCACGCTCTTCACCGCCGACCCGAACGGCATCAGGGTGACCTCCTCCCGGTCGCGGAAGTCCCCGGTGAGCCGGGTCAGCGCCTGCTTCAGCCGGCTGAGGCGCTCGCCCTCCATCGAGCCGGAGGTGTCGAGGACGTACACGGTCCGCGAGGGGCGGCGCAGCTCGTTCTCGTAGGCGTCGAGCAGGCCGTCGGCGACGGAGAGGTCGCCGGGGAAGGGCAGTTCGCGCCGCCTGCTCGTGTCGAGGCCGGCCGCCGGCGGTACGGAGGCGACGACCGGCCGGCGGAACGTACGGTCGGTGATCAGCCGCTGCACGCCGTCCGTGCGCAGCGCCTCGGCCACCCGGCGCACGTCGTCGCGGGTCTCCTGGTCCGTGGCGGCGAGCGACGACAGCGGGTAGTCGGCGGTGACGACACCGTCCTTCGGGCGGATCACCGTCAGGTTCTTGAACCCCTTCAGGACGGACTCGTAGTTGAGGAGCGCGTCGATGTCGCCGCGGCGGGCGTAGGCGCCGGCCAGCCAGCCCGACGAGCCCGAGGTCAGCTTCTGCCCCCGGAAGAACTCCTCCAGCCGCGGGCGCGCCTTCGTCACGTCGGCGTCGGTGAGCGCGGACTGGGCTCCGGAGAGCGCCGAGGCGACCGAGACCAGCGTGGCGAAGCCGGAGTTGGAACGGGCCGGGTCGGTCATGCCGTAGGTGAGCTCCCCCTCCCGCACGGCCCGGTCGATCTGCGACCAGGTGACGTCCTCCGGCTTCCAGCCCAGCCGCCGCACGGTGGCCGGCTTGACGCCGACGGCGACCGGGCTGGACATCACGGGTGTCTCCGAGACGACCTTCTCCGCCGCCTCGGGGCGCAGCCGCAGGTAGTCGTTGGAGGACAGCCACACCGCGTCGTACCTGCCGTCCGTCTTCCCCGCGGCCAGCATGTCCACGGCGTCGAGGGTGCCGATCCAGGTCGGCCGGACGGTGACGCCGGTGTCCTTCTCGACCTGCTCCAGCACCGCCGTCATGCCGCTGAGCTCGCTGGAGGCCAGGACCCGCAGGGTGCCCGGCTCGGCGGCGTACGGGTCCTTCTCCTCCTCCGGTGCGGCGGTGCACGCGCTCAGCAGGGCCGCGCCGGCGGCGAGCAGCGCGGCCAGGGACCGTCGTCTCATCCGAGTCCTCCCTCCAGCGCGCCCTGCGACCGGCTGCGCTCCAAGTAGGCACTGGCCTGCCGGAGTTCGGAGGTCAGGTTCTCCACCGTCGCCGCCATCGCCTCGGTCGCCCGCACCTTGTAGGTGTCGATGGCGTCGAGGGTGCGGTAGATCTGCTGGAACGCGGTCCGCAGGGTCTCCGCCCCGACCGCGGGGTCGGCGGCGATGCGCTGGATCTCCCCGCTCTGCGTCGCCAGCATCTCCGCGTTGCCCCGGATCAGCTCCTCGGTGGTGCCGCGCAGGGCGTCGACCTGCTGGACCACCTTCTTCTGGTGGTCCAGCGCGGACGCCAGCATCACGGAGATCCGCAGCGCGGACACCGTGGTGGTGGCCGCCCGGTCCACGCCCTTGATCAGCTCGTCGTTGTTGCGGCGTACGACGTCCATGGCGAGGTAGCCCTGCGCGCACACCGCGAGCTGGGTGAGCAGGTCCTGCTGCTTCTGCCGGACGGGGAAGAGGACGTCGGCCCGGAGCGAGTCGGCCTGCGCGGGGTCGGCCGCCTCGACCCCGGTGATGTGCCGCTCGACGGCCGTGTCCAGGGCCTCCGTCAGGACGACGTACTCCTGGAGCTTGCCCATGGTCTCCCACAGCCGGACCCGCTCGGTCTGCAACGCCGCGTTGTCGCGGCGCAGTTCGTCCTGCCCGCCCCGCAGGGAGCCCACGATCCGGTTCAGGGTGCCCTGAGCGGAGGCGTACTTGGCGACGTGGTCGCGCAGCTTGTTGCCGCCCGGCAGCCGGGACAGGAACGTGCGGCCCTTGCCCGCGGGCAGGTCCCGCGGGTCCAGGTCCTCGACCACGCGCCGCAGTTCGACCAGCGACCCGGCGACCTTGGACCGGGCGTCACCGCCCTTGTCGGGCAGGCTGCGGACCGCGCGCTCCAGCATGCGGTTGGACTGCGCGGTGGCGGCGCGCATCTCGCCGGCGCCCAGCGCGGTGATCTCGCCGACCTTGCCGGCGAACTCGGGCGAGCGGGCGTCGAGGGCGGCCAGCCCCTCGACGTACGCGGCGGCCTTGGCCGCCATGTCGGCGCGCACGCCGTCGTCGACGGGCACGAGCCCGCCGGCCTTCTCCCGCGGCACGGGCGTGACGGCCTCGGGCGGCGTGAGGACGAAGTCGCCGTCTGCGTTGCTGCTCATCGGTTGCTGTTCCCCCTTATCCGCGCGCCCGTCGCGCCAGTTCGCGCAGCACCGCGGAGGTGGGCACGGGCGCCTGGCGGACGCCGGTCAGTCGCTGCTTGAGGTAGGCGGTGCGGCCCACGGCGGCGGCCGCGAACTCGGCCACGTCGCCCTGTGGGCGGAAGCCGTGCCGGACGGCCAGCTTGCGCAGGGCCGGGTCGGTGCCGAGGAGTTCGGCCAGTTCCCGGCCGTTCCCGGTGAGCGGGACGACGGTGTGGTCGCTGTTGACCGTGGTGTCCGGGTAGAGGACGACGAGGTCGTCCGCGTTCTGCTGCTCGTCGAGGAGCGCGGCAACCTGGGACTCGTAGACGAGGACGAGCGGGTTGCCGGCGCCGCTGACGAAGTCCCGGAACGCCGCGTCCGTGCCGGTCTGCTGGGCGCCCTGGACGCTGACCAGCTTGCGCAGCAGGGGAGCGGTGCGCTCGACGTCGGCGTCGCTCGCGACCACCTTGCCGCCGCCTGCGACGTAGGAGGCGGCGGCGAGGTACAGCGCGCCGGAGTTGGAGCTCTCCGGGTCGGTGCTGGAGATGTAGAGGGTGCCGGTCAGCTCCCCGTACTTCCCGGCCCCCTCGAGTTGCTGCCAGGTGCGGTCGCGCTCGGCCGCGTCGAGGTAGGCCGCCATCTTCAGCGTGCCCGGGTTCTCCTCGTCGAGCTCGGCCAGCCCGTTCGCGGCCAGCACCTCGGCGGCCCCGCGGCGGGACACGACGACGAGGGGCGAGTAGAACGGGCGCGGGAGCATCCCCCGGACCCCGTACTTCTCGGCCAGTTCGGCGGCGGGCGCCCGGCTGGACGGGAAGGCGAGGTCGTACCCCTCGAGGTCCAGCCCTTCCATGGCCCAGGACCCGGCGGTCTCGGCCTCGACGGTGTAGCCCTTGGCGGCGAGGGCCTTCACCACGTCCGGATCGGCGAAGAACTCGGCCTTCTCCGATCCGATCACCATGCGCACGGTCTTCGTTGCCGTGCCCGATTCCTCGTCGTCCCGGCCCGCGACGACGGCGGCCACCACGCCACCGATCAGCAGCACCGCGAGGACGATCCCCATGATTCGTCTCACACCCGGAGCATCCCTGTGGAACCCAACGTTCCCCGGCGGCCCCGGTGAACGGCCGGTGTCCGGCCGATACCGGTACGCAACGGGAACCGGCCACTCCGCAGCGGGCCCGCGTACCGGCGCGAGCAAGGCGACGACACGCCGGACGGCCCCGGTACGGTCCCGGCATGGATCTCTTCGCCGCCGACCGGCTGCGGCTGGTCGAAGCCCCGCCGCCCCGGCTGTCCCCGCGGGACCGGCGTGCCATGGACGACGCCTGGGACGCCGCGGTCCGGGCGAACCCGGCCCTGTTCGACGGGCCGGTGGCCGGATGCACGGGCCTGGACCACGACGAGCGCCACGGCCTCGTCCTGACCTGGGTCCGGGCGACGTACCGGTACTACGTCCTGCGCAAGGTGCCCGGCGCGACCGTACGGCTGCCGTCCCTGTTCGTGTCGGTCGCGCAGCCGGCGGACGACGGGCGGCTGCTGATCGGCCGGATGGCGGCCTGGACGGCCTCACCCGGCCGCTGGCAGCTCCCGGGCGGCTCGGTCGAGCCCCCGCCGGACGGCGAACCCCTCGACCCGGCCGCCCTGCGCCGCCACGCGGCCCGGGAACTGGCCGAGGAGACCGGCATCGACACCCCGGCCGACGACCTCACCCCCTGGCAGGTCACCCGGGGCGCGAAGGGCAGCGTCGGCGTCCTGTTCCAGGCCCCGCCCCGCCCCGCGGCCTGGCTGCACGAACGCCACACGGCCCTCACGGCGGCCGAGCGCGCCCTCGGCCGCGTCCCCGAACTCGACCGGCTCGCCCTCGTCCGCACCCCCGCCGACCTGGCGGACCTCACCGGCCCGCACGTGCCCTACCTGGCCCCCGTCCTCCGCCGCCACGGCGGCCGCGAGCCTGCCCCCGACCTGCCACGAACCGTGTCCGCACGCTTGAGGGAGTGACGCGGACCGGTTCCGCTCGTTCTTAGAGGCGTACTTATAAGAAGTGTGCCTCTAAAAAAAGGCGCGCTTCCGAGATCGCTTCCGAGACCAGGGAGGTGCCCATGGCCCGGCCCGCAGCGCGCAGCCTGCCGAGACCCTCGGACATGTTCGACCGGCAGTGGGAATGGAGCGAGCTGACCGCCTTCGCCACCGCTGAAGGCACGGGACCCCGGCTCGGTGTGGTGTCCGGCCGTCGCCGGCAGGGAAAGAGCTTCCTGCTCCAGGCCCTGGCCGAGGCCACCGAAGGCTTCTACTACTCCGCCGTCGAGGCGTCGGCGACCGAGTCCCTGCGGCTGCTGGGCGAGGCGGTCGCGCGCTTCACCGGCACCGCCGTCCCCCCTCGGCCCGCGAACTGGGACGAGGCGTTGGAGATGCTCTTCGGGCTGGCGGGGGACCGGCCGCTGCCGGTGGTGATCGACGAGTTCCCGTACCTGGTGCGGAACGCCCCCGCCCTCCCGTCCCAGTTGCAGGCCGCCCTCGGCGTGCGCTCCGAACGTCACCGCAGGGAGCGGCCCCGGATCCTGCTGTGCGGCAGCGCGATGTCCTTCATGGGAGGGCTGCTCTCCGGGGCCTCCCCGCTCTACGGCCGCGCCAATCTCGACCTCGTGGTCCACTCCCTCGGCTTCCGGGAGGCCGCCGAGTTCTGGGGCATCCAGGACGACCCGCGGCTGGCGGTCCTCGTCCACGCGATCGTCGGCGGAACCCCCGCCTACCGGCGTGAGTTCGTCGACGACGACGTACCGGACGGCGCCGACGACTTCGACGCCTGGGTCTGCCGGACCGTGCTCAACCCGGCCCGGCCGATCCACGGCGAGGCCCCGTACCTGCTCGCGGCGGAGCCGGACCTGCGCGACCGGTCGCTGTACCACTCGGTCCTGGCCGCGGTGGCGGGCGGCAACCGCACCAGTGGTGGCATCGCGAGTGCGGTGGGCCGCAAGGCCACGGACATCTCCCTCCCGCTGACCGTCCTGAGGAACTGCGGTCTGCTGACCGCCGAGCCCGACGCCTTCCGGGGCAATCGCACCACGTACCACGTCGCCGAGCCGCTGATCAGCTTCCACCATGCGGTCGTACGGCCCGAGACGGCACTCCTCAGCCGCCGCCGGGGAGCCGCCAAGGTCTGGGAACACAGCCGTCCCACGTTTCTCAGCAAGGTCGTGGGGCCGCACTTCGAACGGCTGTGCCGGGAGTGGGTCGAGTGGCACGCGGACCCCGAGACGTTCGGGGGCATGCCGATCCAGGTCTCCTCGGGAACCGTCGCCGACCCCGTGAGCCGCACCGGCATCGAAGCCGATGTCGTGGTGCACGGCGCGATCGGCCAGGACCAGGGCATCCTGCTGTCCGTGGGCGAGGCGAAGTGGAACAAGGTGATGCACCTCGGGCACCTGCAACGCCTGCGCCGCATGCTGGACCTGCTCGCGGCGCGAGGCGTGGACACCGGTCACGCCACACCCGCCTGCTACAGCGGCGCCGGCTTCGAGCCGGAACTGCGTGCGGCCGCGGACCGGGGCGAGGTGGTCCTGGTCGACCTGCGGCGGCTCTACACCGGCTCGTGAGCCCGGCCGGTGCTCCCTGCGCGACGTCGGCCGGGAGGGGCCGCGCCGAACGGAAGCCGGGTCCGTCCGCACTCAAGCGGACGCCGCCACCGACATCGCACCCCGGCCCGGGACGGCGCCGTCCTCCGGCGCCCCCGGGCCCAGCTCGCACCACACGGTCTTGCCGCCGGGCCCGTGCGCCACGCCCCACCTGAGTGCCAGCGCGTCCAGCAGTGCGAGCCCCCGCCCCGACTCCGCGTCGACGTCCACGGTGGCACGCAGGACGGGCAGTGCACGCGGGTCGGGATCGGTGACCTCCAGGCGTGTACGTCCGCCGTCGTCGCGCAGTACCCGGACGGTGACGGGAACGCCCTCGCCGAGGTGCTGGATCACGTTGGTGACGAGTTCGCTCGCGCAGAGCTGGACGTCGGCGCCGTAGTCGTGCAGGGCGCGGCGTACGGCGGACAGCTCGGCCGGTGCCGCGAGCAGGTCGAGCGTCGTCTCCGGTCGCATCACGCGGCCCCCTCGCGGAGGGCGGCGGTCAGGGCCCGGGCGGTGAGGAGGTTGCAGTTGCCGAGCGAGATCAGCGGCCGGGTGGGGCAGCGGGCGGCGACGGTCGGGAGGTCGACGCCGAGGGACGGCAGGGTGATGCCGTGCGCGGCGAGCGCCGCCCGCAACTCCTCGGCGCAGGCGTCGGCTTCGGTGGGGTTGTGCATGGGTGGGTTCACACCTTCCAGTGCGCTGTGTGACGAACTGATCACACTGTGCCGCCGCTCGGCGTAGCGTGGCAGCCCTTCGGCATCCCGGCCCTGAACTGCACGTATGCGGTGCGGGGGTTGGTAGCGGGCGGTAACGGCACATCAAGGACGGTGAACGATGGGGCAGCGCAAGGACATCGACGGCTCGACGGGCGTCCCGACCTTCTACGGCAGCGAGCTGCGCTGGAAGCGGGAGGAGGCGGGGCTGACGCTCCAGCAGTTGGTGGAGGGCAGCTTCTACGGTCCGAGCCACCTCAGCGAGATCGAGCGGGGGACGCGGAGGATGCCGGCGGAGCTGGCGGAGCACGTGGACAAGGTGCTCGGTACGGACGGGTTCTTCCGGCGGCGGTGCGAGGACGTACGGAGGGCGAAGCGGCGGGGGCACGCGAGCTATTTCGAGCGGGTGCTGGAGGCGGAGAAGCACGCCAAGACCATCGAGGAGTGGTGCCCGACCCTGATTCCCGGCTTGCTCCAGACGGACGCCTATGCTCGGGCGCTCGTTCAGGCAGCCATGCCGCTGGCTCAGGACGAGGAGGTGGAGGAGAAGGTCAGTGCGCGACTGGCACGGGCTCGCCTCTTCGAGGACAACCACAAGACGCCGATGTACTGGGCGATCCTGTCCGAGGTGCTGCTGCGGCAACCGGTCCTTCACCCAGAACAGACGGCAGAACAGTTGGAGCACATTGCTGCGTTGGCACGCCGCCGCCGGATCGTTCCCCAGATTCTCCCGTGGAACTGTGGACCGCATCCGCTCATGATGGGGATGGCCAAGATCATGACCTTCCCCGACGCCCCGCCGTTGGTCTACTTGGAGTCTCAGCACAGTGGGGACACCATGGACGATCCGGCCCTCGTGGAGGACTACCGCCGGTCGTACGATCTGCTCAGGGCCGCCGCACTGCCACCGGAGGCGTCCCTCGCCCTAATTCAACAAACGGCTGAGGATGTACGAAATGGCAAGCAGCGCGATTGACTTGAGCACTGCCATCTGGCGTAAGAGCAGCTACAGCAACGGCACGGGCGGTGACTGCGTGGAGGTAGCCGAAGCCTTCCCCGCCGCCGCCCGCTGGCGCAAGAGCACGCACAGCAACGGTGACGGCGGCGACTGCCTCGAAGTCTGCGACGCCCACACCACCGTCGTCCCCGTCCGTGACTCCAAGGTCCCCCACGGCCCGGTCCTCACCATCACGGCCCCGGCCTGGGCGTCGTTCGTCGCGTCCCTCAAGTAACCCGGACCGGCTTCCTCCGTTCTCGGAGGCGCACCTCCGAAACCGGGAGACCCTCCCGGCCCGGTCCGCATCGCGCAGCCCGACGGGACCAATGGCGCTCCACGTACCTCCTGCATTGCCAAGTCTCCGGTTTTTCACCAGACTTACCGAACCATGAGGGCGACACGGGGGGCATATCGCGGTTCCGTATGGGGTGTCCTGGCCGTCGTCTTCTTCATGGGCGCGGCCGGACTCTTCGTCTTCCGGGACACCGCGCCGCTGCGCGACAGCCCACTGGCCGACATCCTCGCGACCGCGCTCGGCGCGGCGGCCGTCGGTGTCAGTCTGTACGCGCTGGGTTACACGGTCAGAGCCGAGCAGTCGGATCTCGCACGCCGACTGGCCGAGGTCAAGAGCCGGGTGGACCGGCGTCTCATGGCCGCTCCACGCGGCTACTTCCCGGGCTCCGACAATGTGATCCCCGTCGGTTTCAAGGACTCCGCCGATCCCGGGGTCACGGTGTCGGATCCGCTGGGCGATTACTTCACCTCGTCACGATGCAAGGACCGCCTGGTCGTACTCGGCGGTCCGGGCTCCGGGAAGACGGTTGCCGCGACCCAGCTGATGGCCCATCTGATGGACGGCTGGCAGGACGGCGATCCGGTGCCCGTACGCATCCCGCTGTCCACCTGGAACACCGAACTCGAGCTGGCTGACTGGCTGTCCGGCTACCTGAAGGAAAGAGGCCTGGTCCGCTCCAGGGCCGTGGCACGCCAACTTCTCGACGAACGTCTCCTCCTGCCCATCCTCGACGGCCTCGACGAGATGGACCCGCCCGGCGTGCCGCCCGCGAAGAGCCGTGCGCTGAAGGCCCTGCAACGGCTCAACCGCGAGTACGACGGCCGGACGGGTCAGGCGCCGCTCGTGGTGGTCTGCCGGGCCGACCGGTACAACGCCCTGAAGTCGAAGGAGAGGCTCGAACACGCCACCGTCGTCACCCTCCAGCCGCTCTCCAGTGACCAGCAGCTCGCGTTCCTGGGCAGGAGCGGCCAGGACGAGACGGGGGAATGGCTGCCCGGATGGCGGCGGCTTGCCGAGGCCCTCACCTGGACCGGCACCCCGCGCGGGCTGGCCCGGGTCCTCGACACCCCGTGGCGGATGGCCCTGCTGACCACGGCGTACACCGAGAAAGGCGAAGACCGCCGCCCGCTGCGCACCCCCGACGCGCTCCTGGCGATGCCGTTGGACGCCGTACCGGCCCACCTGCTCGGCCTGTACACCCACGCCGCCGCGTCGACGTACAACCACCGGCCGGACGCCGGCCGCCGACGGGACCCCGCAAAGGTCGAGGCGTGGCTGACCACCCTGGCCGGGCATCTGCGGGACGATCACCGGCCGGACGAGTCGGCCGGCGCCCCGCGCCCTCGTGACGAGGTGGTCTCCGACACGGATCTCGTGCTGCACCGGTTGTGGCGGATGGAACGCGACTCCGGGATGCAGTACGTCGAGCTCGCGCTGCTGGCCCTGCCGTTCGCCGTCTCGGTCAACGTGGCCGAGCGGATCGGCCTCACGCCCTGGGAGAGCCTCCCGTACCCGACCCTCTTCGCCGCCTTCGGCCTGCTGTTCCTGATGCAGGAGGTGCTGCCCGTGGCGCTGGAGAACACCCGGCGGCAGCCCGTTCCACGTCACCTCGACTGGCGGCGGCTGGGCGAGCCGAAGAGGATCGGCCTGAACGTGGTGTACGCCATCGGCTGGGTGTTGTTCCTGATGGACCGGGGCCTCAGTCCGTCACTGTTCGGGTTGGTCCTGGCCGCGAACGTCCTGTCGTTCGTGACCTCGCAGGCCGTCTGGAGCACGGGCGACCACCCGCAGGCCACCCTGACCGATCCACGCGACCCGCTGCGTGCGGAACTGCGCTACGCGCTCCTCTGGGCGGTCGTCACCTCTCTGTGGGTCGGCTCGCTGATCGCCCAGTGGTCGGAGAGCGTCCTCGGCTTCGCCTACGGCGCGCTCCTCAGCGTCCTCCCCGTCTTCGCCCTCGCGGCGCGGGCCTGGCGCCGCTACCTCCTCTTCAAGCTCGTCGCGGGCCGCCGGCTCCCCGCGGGACTGGGCGGCTTCCTCGACTGGTGCGTCGAAGCGGGCATCATGCGCGTCGAGGGCTTCGCCTACCAGTTCCGCCACCGTGAACTGCAGGAGTGGCTGGCGGCCCGGCCGTGAGGTCGTGTCTCCACCCACGGAGCGCGGAGGGTGCCCTGAGCACCCTCCCCGGTCGGCCGCCGGCGCGGGCTGCCCCCAGGCACGGGACACGCCCGACGGGGCAAGAACCCCGAGGAAATCCGGACGGGCCGGTGTACGCTCCCGATCTTGTACGACCCGAACGGCTGTTCCCCGTTCCATGGTTGGGGGCGGCCTTCCGTGCGGGTCGCCGACACAGCCTGTGGGGGGCACAGTTGAATACAGCACGACGATCCAGACGTCTCGCGGCCACGCTGCTCACCGCCGCGCTCGCCGCCGGCGGCCTGACCGTCGCGGCCGCACCCGCCGCGCACGCGGCGGCCTCCGACCTCGTCGCCAAGCTGCCGATCACCTCGTTCTCGGCGCTGGCGGTCGACTCCGTGCACCAGCGCGTGTACGTCGCCGACAGCAACATGGGCAGCTACACCAACACCGGACTCATCGCCGTCTACGACTTCTCCGGCGAGCGCGTCACCACCCTCAGCACCCAGCGCCACGTGTCCGGCCTCGCTCTGAACGCCGACGGCAGCGTGCTCTACGTCGGTGGCCGCGAGGGGATCCTGCGGTACGACACCGCCACGTACACGTCGCTCAGCGCGGGCACGGCGGGTACGGACACCTGCGGGCGCAGCCTGGCCTTCGCGGGCGGCAGGGCGTACCACACCACGCCGTACGCCAACTACACCTCGGAGTGCGACGCGACGCTCACGTACCTGGACAACCACCAGACCGACAACACCTGGCAGCGCACCGGCTGGCAGGACCACGGCAAGCTCCAGCTCGAGGCGGGCCCCGGTGACCGGCTGATGATGGGCCAGCCGCTGAACGCCAAGGCCGCCGACCCGTTCCTCGCGGTGTTCGACGCGAGCGGGACGACCCTGGTGCGCACCGCCGGCCGCCGCTTCGCCGACGCCGACGGCAAGGGCGCCCAGAACCTCAAGGACATGGCGTTCTCGGCGGACGGCAGCAAGGTCGCCGTCGCCGACGCGACCGCCGGCACCCGGCTGCTGAACACCGCCGACCTGTCCGACGCCGAGACCGGCTACCCGGCGCTGCCGTCCGGCGCCTCCGCCTCCGCCGTCGCCTTCGGCGGGGACGGGAAGTACCTGGCGCGCGGCGCCTCGGCCTCCGGCGCGACGCCCGACCTGCTGCTGTCGCCCGCCGATCCGGCCGACACGACCGCTCCGCTGGAGTTCGTCTTCGAGGGCAGCCTCGACGGCGACCGGGTCGCGCCGCGCGGCCTGGAGTGGTCCGCCGACGGCTCCCGGCTGTTCGCGGTCACCACCAACACCGCCGGCAACCAGTACTGGCTGCACATCGTCCAGCCGCCGGCCGTCCAGTACGACAGCCGCTTCACCGGCGGGCTGACCCACAGCCGGGCCACCGCCGGCGAGCCGCTGGCGGTGCGCGGGAAGCTGGAGTTCGACGGCCCGGCCCCCGCCGAGCCGCTGAAGGTCACGGCGACCCGCACGGACGCGAACGGCACGCACGAGCTGGGCACCGCGACCGTCAAGGCGGACGGCACCTTCACCGTCCTCGACGAGCCGGACCTGGTCGGCGACGCCACGTACACCGTGTCGTTCCTCGGCGACCTCACCCACCGCCCGGCCACCGACGTCACCCACACGGTGTCCGTCGGCAAGGCGGCCAGCTCGATCGCGCTCACGGCTCCGGCGGAGGCGTCGAAGAGCGAGGGCGTCCACATCACCGGCACGTTCGCCGCGCAGGGCAAGGCGCTGCCGGAGCGGGCCGTGCTCGAGGTGGAGCGCGCCGACCGGCTCGGCACCGGCACGCTGTCGTCGGTGACGGTCGCCGCCGACGGCACCTTCACCATCGACGACCTGCCGCGCACCCGGCGCGAGACGACCTACACGGTCAGCTGGCCCGGCGACGACCTGCACGAGGGGTCCACGGCGTCGGCGACGGTGCGCGTCACGCGCTGACCGCGCGGGAAACGCCGACGGGGCACCCCGGGCAGCACGCCCGGGGTGCCCCGTCGACGGTGGGGGATGTGTGGCGCCCGGTCCGCGCGTCGCTGCGGGTGCACGCGGACCGGGGCCGTCGGGGGGAGCCCTCGTGAGGGCTCAGTGGGAGGACGCGAGGGCGCGCGGCTCCAGGGCCGCGGTGTGCGCGTCCATCCGTTTGGCGGCGAGGATCGCCGCCGCCGTGTCGGCACGGGAGGCGGCGACGACCAGGGCGCGGCCGGCGAGCGCGTGGGCCCGCCGGTGCAGGGCCGCCGCGTTCGGCTCGCGGCCCGTCGTGGTCGCCGACGCGCGGGCCGGCGTACGTCCTCCCCGCAGGCGGGCTATCTCCCCGGCGAGCCGCTCGGCCGCGGCGTCCAGATCGGCCGAGGGGGCCGCCGCGCGCAGCTCGTCGGTGACGGCGAGCAGCGCGGCGAGGTGCCCCGCGAGCTGGATGTCCAGCTCTTCCTCACGGGAGCGGTGGGGGAAGTCGTGGGGGGTGCCGGCCATCGTGCTGTGGACCGACTTGGCACGGATCGGTTCGTACATGGATGGCCTCCTGTGGTGCAACAGGAAACCATCCTAGCTTAGATTCAGTCTAAAGTTGAGTCGTTCGTAAGGGCGGTGCCCGCGAAAAGGCCTCAGGGCTGGCCGTAGCCGTCCAGGAAGCGGGCGATCCGCCCGACCGCGTCCCGCAGGTCGGTGACCGACGGCAGGGTCACCACCCGGAAGTGGTCCGGCTCCGGCCAGTTGAAGCCGGTGCCCTGGACCACCATGATCTTCTCGCGGCGCAGCAGGTCCAGCACCATCCGCCGGTCGTCCTTGATCTTGAAGACGTCGGGGTCGAGCCGCGGGAAGAGGTACAGCGCCCCCTTCGGCTTCACGCAGCTCACGCCCGGGATCTGGGTCAGCAGCTCGTACGCCGTGTCCCGCTGCTCGCGCAGCCGCCCGCCCGGCAGCACCAGGTCGTTGATCGTCTGGCGCCCGCTGAGCGCCGCGACCACGCCGTGCTGGCCCGGCATGTTCGCGCACAGGCGCATGTTCGCCAGGATCGTCAGGCCCTCGATGTAGGAGTCGGCGTGGGCGCGCGGCCCCGAGATCGACATCCAGCCCACCCGGTAGCCGGCCACCCGGTACGCCTTCGACATGCCGTTGAAGGTGAGGGTGAGCAGATCGGGGGCGACGGAGGCGGTGGGGACGTGCTTCGCGTCGTCGTAGAGGATCTTGTCGTAGATCTCGTCCGAGCAGACCAGCAGGTTGTGGCGGCGGGCGATGTCGGTGAGGCCCTTGACGACCGCCTCGTCGTAGACCGCGCCGGTCGGGTTGTTCGGGTTGATGATGACGATCGCCTTGGTGCGGTCGGTGACCTTGCGCTCCACGTCGGCGAGGTCCGGCATCCAGTCGGACTGCTCGTCGCAGCGGTAGTGCACCGCCGTGCCGCCGGAGAGGGAGACGGCCGCCGTCCACAGCGGGTAGTCGGGCGCGGGGACGAGCACCTCGTCGCCGTCGTCCAGCAGGCCCTGCATCGCCATCACGATCAGCTCGGAGACGCCGTTGCCGATGAAGACGTGCTCGACGTCGGTCTCGATGCCGAGGGTCTGGTTGTGCATGACGACCGCCCGGCGTGCGGCCAGCAGGCCCTTCGCGTCGCCGTAGCCGTGTGCCGTCGACACGTTGCGGAGGATGTCCTCCAGGATCTCGGGCGGGCACTCGAAGCCGAACGCCGCCGGGTTGCCGGTGTTCAGCTTGAGGATGCGGTGACCGGCCGCTTCCAGCCGCATCGCCTCCTCGAGCACCGGGCCCCGGATCTCGTAACAGACGTTGGCGAGCTTGGTCGACTGGATCACCTGCATGCTGGGAGCTTACGGCCCGGTATGGACCCCCGGACCGTGTTTTCCGCCACGTGAGACGCTCCGATTCGGGTGGTTCGTCCGCTCGCTGTCCTTGGAGCGCCCCGCTTCCCTACAATGCGCCGCCATGTCCATCCCTTCTCCGTACGCCGATGGGGGGAACGGCACGCCGGCGCCCCAGGGTCCGCCGAACGTGTACCTCCCACAGGCCTCCCCGTCCCCGGAGTACGACGCGTACGTCGACCCGGCGAGTGCTCACGGCTGGCAGAGCGTGTACGACGAGACGCGCGAGCTGCCGTCGGTGGGGGAGTGGGACGCGCCCTCCGTACGGGACGCGTCCTCCGTACGGGACGCGTCCTCCGTACGAGACGCGCCCTCCGTGCGAGGGGAGGACGGGCCGCGGCCCGGCGTGCCCGGTCCCCGTGCGGGCGGCGCGGACGGTGCGGGACGCTCGCGCCGGGGCTCGGGCGGGCGCGGCCGGCGCGCGGCCGGTGCCCGGCGCTCGCGCCGCGCGGTGACGGTCGCCGGAGCGGTGGGCGCGGTGTCGGTGGCGGCGCTGATCGCGGGGTTCGCCTTCTCGGGCTCGCCGTTCGGCGTTTCCGGCGGCAAGGGCGGCCGTACGGGACCGACGGCCGGGGAGGCCGGGGCGTCGTCCGGGGAACCGGGTGCGCCGTCCGGGGAGGCGGGCGCGTCCTCCCCCGCCGGGGAGCCGTCCGCCGGTGACGGTCCCTCGGCCGGCATGGGCTCCCCGGGGGCGGGCGCCCCGGACGAGGGCCGCAAGGGCGAGGAGGACCCGTCCGGCGGGGTGTCGGCCGGGCCGTCGACCGGGTCGCCGTCCGAGCCGTCGTCCGGCACCACCTCCGCACCGGTGGACGGTCCGACGGTGGCTCCCCCCGTCACCACGGAGCCGGGCGACGCCGACCCGGGCGACTCCGGCGACCGGCCGGGGAGGGGCCAGGGCCCGAAGTGGTCCAGGTGACCGCCCGCCCCTTCATCCCCTCCGCCCCCTCCGTCCACCACCTTCACACGGACTCCCCCCGCGCCCGTCGCCTCCGCCCCCGCCCCCTCGGGGGACCCTGAACGCGCGACGAAGCCACCGGCCGGAAACAAGTCCTTGTCCCCCCGCCGCCCACGTGCTGACAATGCGCATGACAATTCTGTGGGCGGTCGGAGGATTCCCGGCCGCCCGACGCCGCAAGAGGGGACCCCCATGAGAAAACCTCTCGTCGTCGCGCTCTGCGCCCTGGCCTTCGCCGGGGCGGGCGCGGCTCCCGCGGTCGCCGCCGAGCCTTCCCCCACGGGCGCGGACACGACCACGGACGCGGCCCCGACCACGCTGACGGATGTCGTCAACGGCGTGGTCGGGACCGCGGCGGACACCCTGTCCGGACTCACCGCGCCCGAGGCGGGCGCGGTGAACTTCGCCGGGACCGTCTCGCTCAGCAACTGCTCCGGCTCCGTCGTCCGCATGCCCGGCTCGGCGGACGACGACCCGGCACTCGTGCTCACCAACGGCCACTGCCTGGAGAGCGGCTTCCCCGCACCCGGCCAGGTCCTCGTCGACCGTGCGTCCAGCCGCACCTTCGGACTGCTGAACTCCGCCGGCTCCAGGGTCGCCACCCTGCGCGCCGACCGGCTCGTCTACGCGACCATGACCGACACGGACGCCGCGATCTACCGGCTGGGCACGACGTACGCGCGGATCAAGAGCGCGTACGGCATCGACGCGCTGAAGCTGAGCGGCACCCGCCCGACGGCCGGTACGGCCATCAGCGTGGTGTCCGGGTACTGGAAGCGGATCTACACCTGCTCCATCGACGGGTTCGCGTACCGCATGAAGGAGGGGGACTGGACCTGGAAGGACTCGGTCCGTTACACCTCCGCCTGCGACACCATCGGCGGCACCTCCGGCTCACCGGTCGTCGACGACGCCACCGGCCAGGTGGTCGCCGTCAACAACACCGGCAACACGGACGGCGAGCGCTGCACGGTCAACAACCCGTGCGAGGTCGACGAGAACGGCCGGGTCACGGTCCGCCAGGGCATCAACTACGCCCAGCAGACCTACCTGTTCCCCGCCTGCTTCGGCGTGGACAACAAGCTCGACCTGAGCGCGAGCGGCTGCGCCGTCCCCAAGCCGTAAAGGGCCGGCGGGGGCGGGCAGGGGCGGGCGGTCAGTGGGGAGTCCTGCGGACCGCCCGCCCCGCCAGCACGTCCGTGCGCCGCCCGTCCTCGATCACGAACCGCCCGTCGACCAGCACGTACGGGATGCCCGTCGGCAGCGTCCGGGGCTCGGCGAAGGTCGACCCCGCGGCAACCGTCCGCGGGTCGAAGAGCACCAGGTCGGCCTTGTACCCCTCGCGCACCAGCCCCCGGTCCGGCAGCCGCAGCCGGGCGGCCGGGCGCGCGGTCAGGTGCGCCACGCACTCCTCCAGCGACAGCACCCCCAGCTCCCGCACGTAGTGCCCGAGGTAGTGCGGGAACGTCCCGTACGCGCGCGGGTGCGGCTTGGCGCCCTGCAGGATGCCGTCCGAGCCGCCGGTGTGCACCCGGTGCCGCATGATCGCCCGTACGTTCTCCTCGTGGCCCACGTGCTGGAGGATCGTCGGGGCGAGCCTGTCCTTCAGCAGCAGCTCCCGTGCGACCGTCCAGGGCGACTCGCCGCGCGCCCGCGCCGACTGAAGGACCGTACGGCCCACGTACTCGCCGAGCGCCGGGTCGCCGACCCCCGAGATCTCGATCGTCTCCCACTCCACCGGCACCCCGTGGCAGCCGTCCGAGCCGGTGACCTCCATATGGTGCCGGATCCGCTCGGCGGTCCCGTCGTCCGCGAGCCGCCGCAGGACCTCCTCCGGACCGCCCTCGCTCGCCCAACTGGGCAGCAGCGCCACGAGGGTGGTGCAGCCCGGGGTGTAGGGGTAGGTGTCGAGGGTGATGTCGGCCCCGGCGTCCAGCGCGTCGTCCAGCAGGGCCAGCAACTCGGGCGCCCGGCCCTTGTTCACGCCGAAGTTCATCGTGGCGTGCGCGAGGTGCAGCGGGCAGCCGGCCTCCCGGGTCAGCGCCACCATCTCCTCGTACGCCTCCAGCGCCCCGGCACCGTAGGAGCGGTGGTGCGGGCAGTAGTAGCCGCCGTACGACGCCACCACCCGGCACAGCTCGGTCAGTTCGGCGTCCTCGGCGTACATGCCGGGCGTGTACGTCAGCCCCGACGACATGCCGACCGCGCCCTGCTCCATGCCCTCCGCGACCAACCGCCGCATCCGGTCCAGCTCTTCGGGCGTGGCCGCGCGGTCCTCCCAGCCGACGGCGAGCGCGCGGACCGTGCCCTGCGGGACCAGATACGCGGCGTTGACCGCGATGCCCCGGTCGAGCCGGTCCAGGTACTCGCCCACCGACCGCCAGTCGACGTCGACGTCGTCGCCGGAGCCGTTCCACCCGGCGATCGCCCGGCGCACCTCGCCCAGCGTCCGGTCGTCGACCGGCGCGTACGACAGCCCGTCCTGGCCCAGGACTTCGAGGGTGACGCCCTGTGCGGCCTTGGCGCTGTGGTCGGGGTCGCGCAGCAGCGCCAGATCGCTGTGGGCGTGCATGTCGATGAAGCCGGGGGCCAGCACCAGCCCCTCGGCGTCCAGTTCGCGGCGGGCCTTCGGGCGCTGACAGCCCGCGTCCGCCGCCTCCTTCACGATGGAGACGATGCGGCCGCCGTCCACGACCACGTCCGCGCGGTACGCATGGTCGCCGGAGCCGTCGACGACGTCCGCGTCCCGGATGACGAGCTCTTCCATGCCGGCCTCCTAGAAGAACGTACGGACGTAGTCGACCACCGTGCCGTCCGCCTGCGCCACGGGGATGAGCACCCATTTGTCGAACGACGTGCAGGGGTGCGACAGACCGAACCCCACCCAGTCCCCGACCTCCAGGTCGGCCTCCCCGGTGGTGCGCAGCCACGCGTGCTGGTCGGACAGGCCGGTCACCGAGATCCCGGTGGCCGGGCGCTCGCTCCCGTCCCGGCGGACCACCTGGGCGAACGGCAGGTCGAGGTCGTAGGCCGCGTCCCGCTTGCCCGCGTTGGTGAACGCCTGCTCGGGGGAGGGCCGGGAGACGACCTGCGTCCACAGCCGGAACGCCGGCTCCAGCGCACCCTCCTCCGGGACCCGGTTGAAGGGGGTCAGCTCGCGGTAGTGACCGTCGTCGTGCGAGACGTACGCGCCCGAGCGCAGCAGCTTCAGCACGGGCGCGGAGAGGTCCGGGACCTCGGCGAAGACATCGGCCACCGCGTCGAACCAGGCGCTGCCGCCCGCGCTCACCACGATCTCGTCGAGGCCCGCGAACCGGCCCGCCTTGTCGAACTCCACGGCCAGCGCCACCAGCCGCCGCAGCCAGGCGTGCACCCGCTCCGGGTCCGCCCGCGGCACCTCGCCCTCGTACCCGGCGACCCCGACCAGCCGCAGCCCCCGCGCGCCCGCCACGGCGTCGGCGACGGCGGCGCACTCCGCCTCCGTCCGCACACCGGTGCGCGCGCCCTCACCGGCGGCCAGCTCGACGACCACGTCCACGGGGCGGGAGGCCCCGGCGAGCGCCGCGTCCATCAGCTCGACCCCGCGCACGGAGTCGACGTAGCAGATGAACCGGAAGCCGGAATCCGAGTCCAGTTCGCGTGCGATCCACTTCAGGGCCGCCCCGTCGACCAGCTCGTTGGCGAGGAAGACCCGCTGGACCCCGTACGCCCGCGCCACCCGCACCTGATGCGGAACGGCCAGCGTGATGCCCCACGCCCCGTGCTCGATCTGCCGCTGGAAGAGCTGCGGCGCCATGGACGTCTTGCCGTGCGGCGCGAAGGCGAGCCCGTGCCGGGCGGCGTACGTCTCCATCAGCCTCAGGTTGTGCTCCAGGCGCTCGGCGGAGAGGGCGAGCACGGGGGTGGTGAAGCCGTCGGTGAAGAGGTTGCGGCGCTGCGCGGCCAATTCACCGACGGTCAGCCCCTCGGCGTCCGGCGGGAGGCCCTTGAAACGGTGGTCGACCCGTTCCTCGGTAAGGCGGGCGAGAGCGTCGAGGACCATCGGAACCTCCCTGATCAGCTGTGTTGCATGTCTTGCAACACTCGTTGCGTATAACGCTTACCGCTGTCTAACATCTCGGCCACGCGCGGTCAACGGACAGCGCGCCCCTCCACCCGACGAGGAGCCCCGTCATCGTGACCGTCACCGGACCCTGCAACGCCCCCGACGTCGTGGACGTCGTCGCGCTCGGCGAGTCCATGGTGACGTTCCTGCCCACCCGGCCGGGCCGCCTCGCCGACGTCCCCTCCTTCGACCGGGGCATCGGCGGCGCGGAGTCCAACGTGGCGTGCGTGCTCGCGGCGGCGGGCCACACCACCCGGTGGATCAGCCGGGTCGGCGCCGACGGCTTCGGCGACCACCTCGTCGAGGCGATCGGCGGCTACGGCGTCGACGTGTCCCACGTCCGCCGCGACCCGGCCCGCCCGACCGGCATCTACTTCCGCACGGCCGGCGACCGCTCCACCGACGCCCACGAGGTCGCGTACTACCGCGCGGGCTCGGCGGCCTCCGCGATGACGGTCGCGGACCTCGACCTGGAGGCGGTACGCGCGGGACGCATCCTGCACCTGTCGGGCATCACGGCGGCGCTGTCGGCCGACTGCCTGGCCCTGATGCGCGAGCTGACCGCCCCCCGCCCCGACCGCCCCCTGATCTCCTTCGACGTCAACCACCGCCCGGCCCTGTGGCGCGACGCACACGGCCCGGAGGTGCTGCTGGAACTGGCGCGCGGCGCGGACATCGTCTTCGTCGGCGACGACGAGGCGCGCGAGGCGTGGGGGCTGCACGGAGCCCGCGCGGTACGGGAGGCGCTGCCCGAACCGGAGATCGTGGTCGTCAAGCAGGGCAGGGGCGGGGCGGTCGCCCTCGACAAGGACACCGACGACCTCCTGTGCGAGGACGCCACCGGCACCGCGACCTTCGTGCGGGCCCTGAACGTCGACGTCGTCGCCGCCGTCGGCGCCGGCGACGCCTTCGCCGCCGGGTTCCTCTCCGCCACCCTCCGGGACCTCCCCGTACGGGACCGCCTGCGCCACGGCCACCTCACCGCCGCCGCCACCCTCACCACCCCCGGCGACCTCGCCCCACCCCCGCCCCGCGCCCTCGCCGACCGCCTGGCCGCCCTGGACGACACCGCGTGGGGGAGACTGCGACTCGGCCCCGGCTGGACACAAGCCGATGAAGACGAGAGGGCCGAGAAGGAGGCACGCACCCCATGAGCCAGACCGTAGACCGCGCCCTGAGCATCCTCCCGCTGCTCGCGGAGGGCCCCGCCGACCTCGGCCAGGTCGCCGACCGGCTCGGCGTGCACAAGTCCACCGCCCTCCGCCTCCTGCGTACCCTCCACGAGCACGGCCTGGTCTACCGCCAGTCCGACCAGCGCTACCGCCTCGGCGCCCGCCTCTTCGCCCTCGCCCAGGAGGCGATGGAGAACCTCGACGTCCGCGAGATCGCCCACGCCCACCTCGTACGCCTCAACGAGACGTGCGGACACACCGTCCACCTCGCCGTGTACGAGGAGAACGAGGTCCTCTACATCGACAAGGTGGAGAGCCGCTACCCGGTCCGCATGTACTCGCGGATCGGCAAGCCCGTCGCCATCACCGTCGCGGCCGTCGCCAAGCTGCTCCTCGCCGACCTGCCCGAGCACGAGCGCCGCGCCCTCGCGGAGAAGCTCGACTACCCCATGTACACGTCCCGTTCGACACCCAACCCGGCCGCGTTCCTCCAGGAACTGGCCAAGGTGCGCGAACAGGGCTGGGCCACCGACCTCGGCGGCCACGAGGAGTCCATCAACTGCGTCGCCGCGCCGATCCGCGGTGCCGACGGCCGGGTGGTCGCCGCGATGTCGGTCTCCGCGCCGAACGTCGTCGTCACCGCCGACGAACTCCTCACCCTGCTCCCGCTGGTGCGCCGTACGGCGGACGCGATCAGCGGCGAGTACTCCGGCAGAACCCCAGTGAAGGACACCTCCGCATGACCGAGAAGACCGCGCTCACCCCCGCGACCCACACCACCCCGCCCGCGAAGTTCTCCCACGGCGTCCGCAAGGGCAACATCCTCCAGGTCGCCGGCCAGGTCGGGTTCCTGCCCGCCGAGGAGGGCAAGCCGCCCACGCCCGCCGGCCCCACCCTGCGCGAGCAGACCCTCCAGACCCTCGCCAACGTCAAGGCGATCCTCGAGGAGGGCGGCGCGAGCTGGGACGACGTGATGATGATCCGCGTCTACCTCACCGACGTGGACCACTTCGCGGAGATGAACGAGATCTACAACACCTACTTCGAGGAGCAGGGCCTCACCCAGCCGCCCGCCGCCCGCACGACCGTCTACGTCGGTCTCCCCGCCGGCCTCCTCATCGAGATCGACGCGCTCGCCGTCCTCGGCTGACCGCGCCCTCCCTCCCCCCCCATCCCCCTCACCGCCGTACGTCGTCACGGCACGGCGTCCCGCACCCCTGGGACGCCGTGCCGCGATCCCCCCTGCCCGAAAGCCCCATGCCCTTACGCAGAGGACCCCCGCATGTCCCACCCGTTCCTCCCGCTCGCCGCCTCCGCACCCGCGGAGGCACCACCGCACACCGGAGGACTGCTCCTCCTCCTCGACGGCACGGCGGGCCTGCTGACCGTCGCCGCCCTCGGCATCGCGCTCCTCCTCTTCCTGATCATCAAGGTCCGGCTCCAGCCGTTCGTCGCGCTGCTCGCCGTCTCCATAGCCGTCGGCCTGATGGCGGGCCTGTCGGTCACCGAACTCTTCGGCACGATCCAGCGTTCGGACGCGGTGTCCACCATCGAGTCCGGGATGGGCGGCATCCTCGGCCATGTCGCGATCATCATCGGCCTGGGCACCATGCTCGGCGCGATCCTCGAGGTCAGCGGCGGCGCGGAGGTGCTGGCGGCCCGGCTGCTCGGCCTGTTCGGCGAGAAGCGGGCCCCGCTCGCGATGGGCCTCACCGGTCTGATCTTCGGCATCCCGGTCTTCTTCGACGTCGGCATCTTCGTCCTCGCGCCGATCGTGTACGCCGCCGCTAAGCGCTCCGGCAAGTCGATCCTGCTCTACTGCCTCCCCCTCCTCGCCGGCCTCTCCGTCACCCACGCCTTCCTGCCCCCGCACCCGGGCCCGGTGGCCGCCGCCGGACTGCTCCACGTCGACCTGGGCTGGGTCATCCTCATGGGCGTCGTCTGCGGTCTGCCGGCCGTCGCCGCCGCCTGGGTCTACTCCGCCTGGATCGGCAAGCGGATCTTCGTCGCCGTACCGCAGGACATGGTCGAGGCCGCGCAGGAGGCCAAGGACGCCGTCGCCGCCGAGCAGCGCGCCTCCGGCGTCGAACCGCGGGAGGCGCCGGTGCCGCTCGGCACGGTCCTCGGCATCATCGGTACGCCGCTCCTGCTGATCCTCGCGGCCACCTTCTCCTCGATCGCGCTGGACCCCTCCACCCTCCGCTCGGTCATCGAGTTCTTCGGCCACCCCTTCGTGGCCCTCACCCTCGCCCTGTTCCTCGCGTACTACCTGCTGGGCATCCGGCGCGGCTGGTCCCGCAAGTCCCTGGAGACCGTCTCCACGTCCTCCCTCAAGCCGGTCGGCAACATCCTGCTGGTGGTCGGCGCCGGCGGGGTCTTCGGCGCGGTCCTCAAGGCCAGCGGGGTCGCCCAGGCGCTCTCGGACACCTTCAACGACGTCGGCCTGCCGGTGATCGTCCTGTCCTACCTGATCTCCGTGGTGCTGCGGGTCGCGCAGGGCTCGGCGACGGTGGCGATCGTGACCACGGCGGGCATCGTGGCCCCGCTGCTGGCCGAGGGGGACCACTCGCAGGCGTTCGTCGCGCTGGTCATCATGGCCATCTCGGCGGGCTCCATCTTCGCCTCGCACGTCAACGACGGAGGCTTCTGGATGGTCGCCAAGTACTTCGGCATCAGCGAGCGGGACACGCTCAAGACGTGGACGGTGCTGGAGAGCGTGCTGTCCGTGGCCGGTTTCGTGGTCGCCGCCGCGCTGAGCCTCGTCGTGTGAGCCACCCGGGCGCCGGGACGACCGGGAAGCGACCGGGGAGAGACCCGCCTCCGCCCGGCCCGTGCGCTGCAATGGAAACCGGGGGAGCACCGGATCGGGCTTGTGAGGGCGGAGACGGCGATGGGATTCTTGATGCCATGTCGCCTCCCCCTCGCCGGCCCGATCACGCCGCGGTGCTCGCCGAGGTGAGGGCGGTGCGGCGGGCCGGAGTCGTCAGGCTCCGGGGGCTCGACACCCCGGAGCTCTCCCGCATCGCCCGCGAACGCCTCGGCACGACGGGGGAGTCACCCGTCCTCGCGGTCGAGCGGCTGCTCCGGGAAGCCGTCGCCGGCATCGGCGGCGGAACCCTGCAGGACGCCGCCGAGTACACCCTCGGCCTCGCCCAGGGCACCCGCGACTGGCCCCCCGCAGACCGCCGCCGCCGTCGCGGGCCTTCGTCGTCGACACCTTCGCCGACGTACGGCCGCTGAGCGTGAGCAACCCCGAGCAGATCGAGGGAGATCCGCGCCTGGGGCCGGGAACGCGCGGTGCCCGCCGGCCGGGGCGCGGTGACGCCCGTACCGGGCGCCGGGGCAGGACGCGGCGCATCGTGTTCATGGACGAATGACGGCCGATTGACGGCCGATGCACCACTGTGACGTGGGTGAGCGCGAATGAACGGCGGGGTGGCTGTTCCCGGCACAGGTTTATCGACCATACTCCTGCGGTGTGGAGCAGCGCATAGGTTCGAGCAGCCAGCCCCTGGAGGGCGCCGGATTCGACCCGGCCTTCATCCCCGGGCTCACCTCACCCGCGTCCGGCCGGGAGGTGGAAGCGAAGGCGAAGACGGACGAGCCGGAGGACACCGACCCCGGGGCGGCCCCGGAGCAGGACGCCACCCCGGAGCCGGAGGCGGAGGCCGCGCCCGAGGAGGACGCGGTCCCCGACGGTCCCGTCTTCGAGGCGTCCGACCGCCGCGCCCGGATCGTCGCCGACCACAGCGGCGTACGCCTGCGTCTGGACGACCAGGAGTGCGAGTTCCGCTGGGACGAGATCGGCGCGGTGGAGACGGAGACCGCCCGCTTCGGCAAGCGCTGGACGGTCACCGTCCACACCCCGGACAGCCGCTGGTACCCGCTGGAGGTCGAGGCCCCGTCCAGGAGCCGCTTCGCCGAGTGGGACACGGCTCTGGACGCGGTCCTGGACGAGTACTTCGAGGACGACGCCGGCGAGTCCGCCGAGTCCACCGAGGCCGCGGAGAGCACCGAGGCCGCGGAGAGCACCGGGGACGACGCCGGGAAGTAGCGGCCGCCCTCAACGGCAGTACTGCGCCTCCTTGCCGATGGAGCGGTACATGCAGTCCGCGTTCTCCAGGAGCTGCAGGACGGCGTCCCGGTTGCGGGACGTCTCCCGCTCGATGACCTCGTCGGGCGGGTAGAACCCGCCTCCGGAGCTGGAGCCCGGGTACATCTCGAAGGTGTAGCCGAAGATCCTGTGCGTGCCCCACAGGTAGTCGTCGATCGACCCGTCCGTGATGTACAGGTCGCTGGACTGCTGGGGCGTGTAGCCGTTGCTGGCGGCCATCTTCTGGCCGACGGTCCGGAACGCGTTGTAGTCGTCGGCCGTCATCCCGGTCGTGGTGTCGGAGTAGGTGTAGCCGAACGGCCACAGCACCAGCTCGCTGTAGGTGTGGAAGTCGACGCCGGCCTTGATCTGCTGCACCCCGCCGACGACCCGGCTGCGCACGAAGTTCGCCACGACCTTCACCTCGGTGGCCGACTCGGGCGCGGAGCCGCGGTACGTCTCGGAGGACGTGGAGCCCGAGGAGCCGCCGCAGCAGCCCCAGCGGTAGTCCCAGTTGCGGTTCAGGTCGGTGCCGACGTACGACGAGCCGGAGTTGGGCTGGCGGTTCTTGCGCCAGGAGCGGTAGGAGCCGGAGGCGATGTCGTACTCGCCGCCGTCCGGGTTGAGGTCCGGGATGATCCAGATCTCGCGTCCGTTCACCATGTTGGTGATCCGGGAGTCGCTGCCGTACCCGGCGCCGAGCTCGCGCAGCAGGTACAGCGCCATCTCCACCGTCAGGTGCTCGCGGGCGTGCTGGTGGTGGGTGAACAGGACCTCGGGTTCGCTCTCGTCGGCCGCCACGTTGTCGCTGATCTTGACGGCGACGATGTCGCGGCCCTGGTAGGACTTGCCGATCACCCGCTTGCTCATGATGTTCGGGTACGCCGACAGCCGCTGGTCGATCTCCGCGGTCATCTCGGCGTAGTTGTGGTAGCGGGAGTCGGCCGAGGGGAAGTCGAAGAGCCGTGTGCCGTCGGCGGCGGACGAGCGGTCGGGCGCGGAGCCCAACGGGGTGACCTCGTACCCCTGTTGCCGCAGGGCCCGGATCTGGTCCGCGCGCCCGGAGACCACCACGGTCTCCTCGTCGGCCTCGTCCACGGTGACGCCGGAGCGCTGGATCGCCGTACGGGTCACGGGGGTCGTGCGCTGGTGGATCTCGTACTGGCGGACGTCGTCGGCCGAGGGTGCGGCCCGCTCGGCGCTGTCGGCGCCGGCCTGGGTCGCCGTCAGCGACAGGGGCGCCGCGAGGGCGAGGGCGAGGAGGGCGGCGAGCGCGGCGGAGCGCCGTCTGCCGCGGATGCGGAGTCGCATGAAGTCTCCTTGTGGGAGGTGGGGTTGTCCATGGCGACGTGCGTGGTGCGGTGCGGTCATCGTCACGGAGTGACATGGTCCGGTCAAGATGGGGGTTCCGGTCGCTCACTCGACCAGGTGCATCCCGTGAAGATCCCCGCACGCCCTCTTGTCCGACCGGCGGCCATGGGCTTTCTTGACCCCCATGGCGGACACCACGGGCAACATCAGAGACACCGGCGCACCAGGCGGGGCCGGCCCGGCTCCCCGCAAGTCCAGTTGGCGTCACATCGGTCCCGGCATCGTCGTCGCCGCGACCGGCGTCGGCGCCGGCGACCTCGTGGCCACTCTCATCGCGGGCAGCAACTTCGGCTACACCCTGCTGTGGGCCGCGATCATCGGCTGTCTGGTGAAGATCTCCCTCGCCGAGGCGTGCGGCCGGTGGCACCTGTCCACCGGGCGCACGCTCTTCGACGGCTGGGCGAGCCTCGGCAACTGGACGACCTGGTTCTTCGCCGTCTACGCGGTGATCTGGGGCTTCGTCTACGGCGCGGCCGCGATGTCGTCCAGCGCCCTGCCGCTGCAGGCCCTCTTCCCGGACGTGATGGACCTCGAATGGTGGGGCATCGCCTGCGGTCTGGTGGGCCTGGCCTTCGTCTGGTTCAACAAGTACTCCGTCTTCGAGAAGGTCATGACGGTCCTGGTGGGCGTCATGTTCGTGGTGACGGTGTACCTGGCGATCCGCGTCACCCCGAACCTCGGCGACGCCTTCGCCGGACTCCTCCCGGTCCTCCCCGACGAGAAGGACTCCGTCCTCAACACGCTCGGCCTGATCGGCGGCGTCGGCGGCACCATCACGCTGGCCGCGTACGGCTACTGGGTCAACGCCAAGGGCTGGACGAACACCGGCTGGATGAAGGTCATGCGCCTGGACAACCGGGTCGCCTACGCCACCACCGGCGTCTTCGTGATCGCCATGCTCTTCGTCGGCGCCGAACTGCTGCACTCGGCGAACATCGCGATCGCGAGCGGCGACAAGGGCCTGATCCAGCTCGGCGACGTCCTGGAGCAGCAGTACGGCACGGCCACCGGCAAGCTCTTCCTGATCGGCTTCTTCGCCACCTCCTTCACCTCCCTGATCGGCGTCTGGCACGGAGTGAGCCTGATGTTCGCCGACTTCCTGGCCCGGCGGCGGGGCGAGCGGGAGGCGCGGGGCGACGAGCTGGCCTCGGGGCGCCGCGAACGCTCCTGGGCCTTCCGCGCCTACCTCCTCTGGCTCACCTTCCCGCCCATGGTCCTGCTCTTCCAGGGCCAGCCCTTCCGCCTGATCATCATCTACGGCGTCCTGGGCGCCGCCTTCATGCCCTTCCTCGCCCTCACCCTGCTGTGGCTCCTCAACTCCGCCCGCACACCGCGCGAGTGGCGCAACGGCCCCCTCAGCAACACCATGCTCGCCGTCGCCGGACTGCTGTTCCTGGTCCTGTGCGTGAAGCAGGTCTGGGACCAGCCGTGGTCGGAGTTCTTCTGACGGCGGCCGGTCGCCCTACCGCAGCCCGTCCCACTCCGGGCTGAGCGCCATCTCCCGCAGCTGGTCGACGGTCAGCGCGGGAGTGCCGCGGGACGGCTCGGCATGCGCGGCACCGTTGTTGAAGACGCTGAT
Source organism: Streptomyces sp. NPDC044984 (assembly GCF_040646935.1). Lineage (NCBI taxonomy): Bacteria > Bacillati > Actinomycetota > Actinomycetes > Kitasatosporales > Streptomycetaceae > Streptomyces > Streptomyces sp. NPDC044984. Next base: position 51,999 of record NZ_JBEZBE010000028.1, on the reverse strand, counting down.
CACCACGCGGAAGCCGTCCTTGCCGGGCCGCAGGGTGTCGGCGGTCCACATCAGGACTCCGGCGACCCGGTCGTCCCCGTTCCCCTGCCGGACGGCGACGCGGGTGCCGTCGGGCAGGGTCTCGCCGTCGGCGTAGAGCTGTCCGGCGACGTCGTCCATGCCGTACTGGACGTTGACCTGGACGAGGCTCTCGCCCCGGCCGTCGTCGACGACGACGTAGGTGAACCCGTCCTCCCCGTCACCCTTCTTGACCACGTCCAGCCCCTCCGGGAGCAGCCCGGCCAGCGTCTCGCCGACGTCCTCGCCGGAGACGGCCGGCGGCACGTCGGCGGCCGGGGCGCCCTCGGTGGGCTTCGGCGTCTTGGGAATCGCGTCCACCACCCGGCGCCAGACCTCGGCCGTGACGACCTCCTCCAGCTGCCCGGCCGACAGCGGAGGCTCCGCACGGGAGACCTGCGCGCCCTTCTGCGCGGGCGCGTTCCACTCGCCGACGCTGACGTGCTGCCCCTCGGCCGTGACCAGGTCGGCGGACCAGTACTTGGTGTCGACGCGCTTGTCGGGGTACTCGTACCCCTTGAGCAGCCGCAGCAGCGAGCCGTCGGGCAGCCGGGTGGAGGAGCAGTCGTCGTACGGGGTGAACGTCTCGTCGGGACACCGCGTCAGCTGCCGGGCCTGAGCACTGCCCGGCTCCACCCGGGCGAACCCCACGCTGATCGCGGCGGCCCCCCGCCCGTCGTCGTGGACGAGATACGCGTACGGCCCCGGCTCGTCGGCCGACCCGCGGGCGTCCTCCTGACTGAACTCGCCCTCGGGAAGCAGTTCCTTGAGCTGACCGAGGATGGTGTCACCGGACACGGGAGCCGGAGCGGGCGCGGTGGCCGATGCGGACGGCTGGGAGGCGGTCGCGGTGGCCGCGACGGAGACATCCGGTCCGTCGGAGCTCCCCTGCGGCAGGAGCATCGCCCCGCCCACCCCGACCAGCGCGACCCCGGCGACCCCGCCGAGCACCCCGGCCCGGCGCCGCGTCAGCGCCCGCCGCCCGCGGGCCCGCCCACCGGCGACGAGGGCCGAACGGTCGGCGTCGAAGCGCCCGCCGGTCTCGTGCAGCGCGGCGGACAGCCGCTCCTCGAAGATTTCCTGGTCCTGGTTTTCGGGCATGGCGAACCACCCTTTCCGCATGGTGGGAGAAGTGAGAGCCGAAGTGGGGGAGTGGGAGTGGGGAACGGGGGCCGGAAACGTCAGGATCTGGCGTACTCCGCGAGATCCTCACCGAGCAGCTCACGCAGCCGGCCCAGCGCCCGGGAACACCGGGTCCGAACGGCCGCCGAGCTGACGTTCATGACGTCGGCGGTCTCCTCGACGGACCGGTCCTCCCAGTACCGCAGGACGACGACGGCCCGGTCCTTGGCGGGCAGCCGCGCCAGCGCGTCCAGCAGCGTGAGCCGCAGCGAGGCGTCCCCGTCCCCGGTGCCGGGCACGTCCGGGAACATGCTGGTCGCCCGCTCCCGGCTGCTGCGCCGCCGCTGGTGGGCGAGGAAGGCCCGGGTGAGCACGGTCTGCGCGTACCCGGCCGGATTCCCGACCCGGGAGACGCGCCCCCACCGCACGTACAGCCGCCCGAAGGTCTCCTGTACGAGATCCTCGGCCAGGTGTGTGTCCCCCGCGGTGAGCAGACACGCGGACCGGTAGAGATGGCCGGCCCGCGCCGCCGCGAACTCGGCGTACTCGTCCTCCCGTCTCTGCCTCATGGTCCGCCCCCGTGTCCGTCCCGCCCGCTGGTGCCTTCACCTCATTGATGCGGTGGGGCCCGGGAAATGTTTCATACGGACTTCGGGGCGCTCCCCGCGGAAAGAAAGGGACCCCGCCCACAGTGCTGTGGGCGGGGTCGAGGGCCCGGGTACCGGCCGTGGCTACGGCAGGGCGTGGACGTGCGGGCCCACCGCGTTGGACCAGGCGTTTCCTGCCGTGGCATCCCAGTTGGTGGACCAGGTCATCGCGCCCCGCAGGGACGGGTAGGTCCTCGACGGCTTGAAGGTGCCGCAGTGGGTGCCCTTGGTGAGGCAGTCCAGGGCGTTGTTCACGACCGTCGGGGAGACGTAACCGCTGCCCGCGCCCCGCGTCGAGGCCGGCAGGCCGAGGCCCACCTGGGACGGGTCGAGACCGCCCTCCAACTGGATGCAGGCGAGCGCGGTCAGGAAGTCGACCGAGCCCTGGCTGTAGACCTTGCCGTCGCAGCCCAGCATGGAACCGCTGTTGTAGTACTGCATGTTGACGACCGTGAGGATGTCCTTCACGTTCAGCGCGGTGCGGAAGTACGCGTTGGACGTCGACTGCATGTCGATCGTCTGCGGTGCCATCGTCAGGATCATCGACGGACCGGCCTTGGCCGACAGCGACCGCAGCGCCTGCGTCATGTAGGTCGCGTCGAGGCCGTTCTCCAGGTCGATGTCGACGCCGTCGAAGCCGTACTCCCGCATCAGCGCGTACACCGAGTTCGCGAAGTTCGTCGCCGAGGCGGAGTCGTTCACCGAGACGGTGCCCTTCTCGCCGCCGACGGAGATGATGACCTTCTTCCCGGCCGCCTGCTTGGCCCGGACGTCCGCCTTGAACTGGTCGACGGTGTAGCCGTTCAGGCCCGCCGAGTCCAGGTTGAAGGTGACGGCGCCCGGAGTGCCGGTGGCGTCGGCGAAGGCGACCGCGATGATGTCGTAGGCGTTCTGGACGTCCGAGACGCGCTGCACCGCCGCCCCGTTGTCGAAGTTCTGCCAGTAGCCGGTCACGGCGTGCCTGGGCAGACCGCCGTTCCCGCCTCCGTCGTCCTTCTGCTTCGTGCGGGCGGTCACCGCCGTCGACTTCGGCGACTCGCCCGCCGCGTTGGCCGCGGCGACCTGGAAGGAGTACGAGGTGTCGGCCGCGAGTCCGGTCACGGTCGCCGAGGTGCCCGACACGGCCGTCACCTTCGCGCCGTCGCGGTAGATGGTGTACCCGGTCGCCCCGGACACCGCGTTCCAGGCCAGCGACACCGACGACGCCGTCGTGCCGGAGACGGACAGACCGCCCGGGGTGCCCGGGACCGTCGGCTCCGTGTCACCGCCGCCCCCGTCGGGGCCGAACACCGACAGGTCGTCCACGTGGTAGGCGGCCTGGCCGTACCAGCCGTGGGTGTAGACCGTCACCGAGGTGGTGGAGGAGCCGGTGGTGAAGCTCGTCGACAGCCGCTTCCAGCTGCCGGAGTCCGGGGTCCAGGTGGACACGTCCGTCGTGCCGGTGCCGGTCACGCCCAGGTAGGCGTACCCGCCCTGCACCCAGCCGCTCAGTTCGTACGTGGAGTTCGGCTTCACCGCGACGGTCTGGGTGCAGCGGGCGTTGTCCTGCCCGGCGGGCGTGGCCCTGAGCGCGGCCGTACCGCCGTGCACCGGGGAGGAGACGGTCGCGCCGCTGTTCGCCGAACAGGTCCAGTTGCTCAGGCCCGCCTCGAAGCCGGCGTTCTTGACGTTGTTGACGTCCGCCGCGGACGCCTGGCCCGCGCCGGCGAGGGGAAGGGTGAGGGCGAGGGCGGAGACGAAGGCTCCGGCCCAGAGGCGTCTGCGGCGGACGGGTGTTCCTGGCGCGCGGTTCATGGGGGCCTCCGGTGGGGGAGAAGGGGGAGAAGAGTGGGGGGGAGGAGGGGAGGAGCGGGCGACGGTGGCCACCGTGTGCAGCACAAGGTGGTCCAGACCAATCGCGTTGTCAATAGGTCCAGACCAAAATCGACCAGTGGGCCGACCCCGGAACGCCGTCCGGCGTCAAGGCGGTGCACGAGATCCACACCCACGGGGCCCGACCGAGACCGGCGAGATGCTCAACGTGTCCCGTTTTGGCTCATCTTGTGCATCAGTAGTTGCCGTCCGGCTGCTCAAACGCTGTTCTCCGGTCACAGGCCCGCGGATACAGTGCTGACGTAGTCACGCAGTGAAGTCACCGGGGTGCATCGGAGTGACGCCCGGTGGGCCGAGGGGCCTGGGAGAACGGGGAGCCGCGCGTGCCAACTGCCATTGCCGTGACCGGCGCCGACATGGCGCTGCCGGCCCAGGACGAACGAACCCTGCCCGCCGTCGTGCTGCGGGACGTCGACACCCGCCCGCTCGAACAGGTCCTGTCCGAGCTGCAACTGCTCATCGAGCACCACGGGCACGTCATCGTGGTCTGCTCCCAGGCCGCCCCCCTCGCCGTCCAGCGGCGCCTGCACACCCTGCGCTCCCTGCTGGAGAGCGACCGGATAGCCCTCTTCCGTCCCGATCTCCCGCCCCTCGGAATCGCGGTCCTGGCCCGCCAGTTGCGGCAGCTCGCCTCCTGCGACCTCAGCCCCGGCGTCCTCGCGTCCGCCGGCCGGCTGCTGATCCACTACATCCACTCCGGGGCCCTGCTCGGCTCCGTCGCCCGCCTCGACCGCGTCCCCGTCGACCTGAAGCAGCACGCGAAGTCCTGGATGCCCGGCAGCCAGTTCGCCGTACTCGCCCACCCGCGGCCGCAGCTCGCCCGCCTCGGCCCCGGAACCTCCCTCGAAGGACCCGAGTTCGGCACCTGGCTGCTCGTCGCCAAGGGCCAGCTCCAGTCCGACTGGGTCACCACCGCCCTGGCCCCCTCCTGGAAGGTCCAGGGCCTGCGCGAGACACCGCTGCCCGCCGAGTCCCCCGGCTGGTGGGGGACCGGCAGGATCGTCGAGTTCTGCGCCTACCTGCCCGACCTGTCCGTCCTGTACCAGCTGGTCACCTCCGTACGGCGCGGCAGCTGCCACTGGTGCGGCATCGACGTCATCGGCGACCGGTGCGTGTTCTGTTCCGCCGTACCACCCGCCCCCGAGGGCACCCCGGCCCTCACCCGGGGCACCTGACCCCACCCACCGCACGGTCCCGATTCCGCTCGACCGATATCCCTGATGAGGTTGCACGGTTCATGAACTCCCGTCAGCGCCGCGGCGTGATACTCCTCCTTCTGTCGGTCCTGTGCGCCCTCGGCGCGTTCGCCGGCGTGCTCTCCGTCATCAGCGACGTGGAGTCCAAGGTCGGCCCCGAGGTCACCGCGTACCGGCTGAGGACGGAGGTGGCGCCCTACACCCCCCTCGCCGCCGACCAGTTCGAGAAGATCTCGATGCCCGAGCGGTGGCTGTCGAAGAACGCCGTCACCGACCTGGACGAGATCCGGGGCAAGATCGCCGTGACCGAGCTGCGGGAGGGCTCCCTGCTGCAGAGCGACATGATCGTGGACCGGCCCGCCCTGCAGCCGGGACAGCAGGAGGTCGCCATCATGATCGACGCGGCGACCGGCGTCGCCGGCAAGATCACACCGGGCGCCTCGGTCAACGTCTACGCCACCTTCGAGGGCGAGCGCGAGGGCGACCCCGACCAGTCCAGGGTCATCGTGACCAACGCCAAGGTCCTCGACGTCGGCGAGCTCACCGCCCTCCGCCCCGACGAGAACGACCGCGGCCGGGAGCCCACCGACGCCGTCCCGATCACCTTCGCGCTGTCCGCCATCGACGCCCAGCGCATCACCTACGCCGAGTCGTTCGCCCAGCGGGTCCGCCTCGCGCTGGTCGCACCCGGAACCGACACCACCGTCCCGGAGCAGGACCGGACGTACGAACTCGCGAAGGACAAGTGAGAGGCCCGCATGCCCACGAGGATCCTCCCGGCAGTCGGCGACGCGGACGCGGTCCGGTCCCTCACCACACTGCTCAGCCAGCTCCCGGACGCCGAACCGGTGGCCCCGGTGGCCGACTCCACCCAGCTCGTCGACACCCTCGCCCGCCTGGCCGCCGAGTCCGTCGACGAACTGCCCGAGGTCGTGGTCGTGCACGAGCGGATCGGCCCCGTCCCCGCCCTGGAGCTGATCCGCGAAGTCGCCCTGCGCTTCCCCGCCGTCGGCGTCATCCTCGTCACCTCCGACGCGAGCCCCGGCCTCTTCCAGGCCGCCATGGACTACGGCGCCCGCGGCCTGGTCCCCCTCCCGCTCAGCTACGAGGAGCTCGCCAGCCGCGTCCAGGCCGTCGCCCAGTGGTCCGCCGGCGTACGGCGCCACCTCGGCTCCGGCGGCGACGTGTTCACCGGCACCGGCGGCACCGTCGTCACCGTCAGCGGGGCGAAGGGCGGCGTCGGCACGACCCTGACCGCCGTCCAGCTCGCCCTCGCCGCCCAGGCCTCCGGCCGCCCCACCGCCCTCGTCGACATGGACCTCCAGACCGGTGACGTCGCCGCCTACCTGGACGTCCAGTTCCGCCGCTCCGTCGTCGACCTCGCCGCCATCAACGACATCTCCCCGCGCGTCCTCGCCGACGCCGTCTTCCGCCACGACACCGGCCTCGCCCTGCTGCTCGCCCCCGGCGAGGGCGAACGCGGCGAGGACGTCACCGACCGCGCCGCCCGCCAGATCGTCAGCGCCCTGCGCTCCCGCTACGAGGTCGTCGTCATCGACTGCGGCGCCCAGCTCGGCGGCGCCGGCGCGGCGGCCGTGGAGATGGCCGACACCGCCCTGCTGGTCACCACCCCCGACGTGATCGCCGTACGGGGCGCCAAGCGGGCGGTGCGGATGTGGGACCGGCTGCAGATCCGCAAGGCCGAGGAGACCACCGTGGTCGTCAACCGGCACACCCGGTCCACGGAGATCCAGCCCCCGCTCATCCGGAAGATCACCGGCACCGCGGTCGCGGCCACCACGATCCCCGCCCACTTCAAGGAACTGCAGGCCGTCGTGGACGCCGGCCGCGTCCACGAACTGGAGAGCAAGAGCGCGGTGAAGCAGGCCCTGTGGGGCCTGGCCGGCGAACTCGGCCTGGTCAAGGCCGCCGCGGGCGACCGGCGCACGGGCCGGCTGCGCGGCGACCGCGGATCGGTGAGCTTCCGGCGGCGCAGGGACGGAGGGGGATGACCATGGAAGCGGCATCACCCGCGCGTGACGGCGACCGGGGCCGTGACCGGGGCCAGGTGACCATCGAGTTCCTCGGCATGACCCCCACGATCCTCGTGACGCTGGTGGTGCTGTGGCAGCTCGTCCTGGTGGGGTACGCGTTCACGCTCGCGGGGAATGCTGCGGACGAGGCCGCACGGGCGGGTACGGCGGCGGCACCGGGCGCACGCCAGGGCGCCTGCCGGGCGGCCGGACTGGACAAGCTGTCGGGAGCGTGGGCGGAGGGAGCGACCGTGAACTGCACCACCGGGGGCGGTCTCGTCACCGCCGACGTGAAGCTGAGCGTCCCCCTCCTCTTCCCCGGCGTCCTCTCCCTCCCCCTCGACGTGGAGGGACACGCGGGCGCGGTCGAGGAGGAGACGGACTGACATGCCGCACGCACCGCACGCACCGCACGCACCCCGACCCCGGCTCCGGCCCCGGCCCCGGCTCCGGACCCGCCCCCGCGACCGCGGGCAGGTAGCCATCGAATACCTCGGCTTCCTCCCGGTCCTGCTCCTCGTCGCCATGGCCGCCGTCCAGCTCGGCCTGATCGCCTACACCGCCCAGCAGGCCGGCACGGCGGCCCGCGCGGCGGCGCGCAGCGCGTCGCTGGACCAGGCGTACGGCTCCGCCTGCACCGCCGCCGTCAGCGACTGGCTCGCCGACGGCACCTCCTGCGAGGGCCGTTCCGGCGGCGACGAGATCACCGTCACCGCCACGGTCGACATCCCCTCGATCGTGCCGGGCTGGGACTTCGGCCCCGCCCGCAAGTCCGCCACGATGCCGCGAGACCACTGAGGAGCGAGCGACCCATGAGCCTGCGGGCACGCATCAACTCCCCCGAGGAGACGACCGGACGGGGCGAGGACGGCCACCTGGTCGCCTCCTACCGCGCCAAGCTCCTGGAGGAGATCGACCTCGCGGAGATGAGTTCGCTGGCGGCGGCCGAGCGCCGGGCCCGGCTGGAACGCGTCCTCGGCCACATCATCAGCCGCGAGGGCCCGGTCCTGTCGACCGTCGAGCGCTCCCAGCTGATCCGCCGGGTCGTCGACGAGGCCCTGGGCCTCGGCATCCTGGAACCCCTGCTGGAGGACGCGTCCATCACCGAGATCATGGTGAACGGCCCCGACGCTATCTTCGTCGAGCGCGGCGGCCGCGTGGAACAGCTCCCGCTCCGCTTCGCCTCCAACGACCAGCTCATGCAGACGATCGAACGGATCGTCTCCACCGTCAACCGCCGCGTCGACGAGTCGAACCCCATGGTCGACGCCCGCCTCCCCTCCGGCGAGCGCGTCAACGTCATCATCCCGCCGCTCTCCCTGACCGGCGCCACCCTCACCATCCGCCGCTTCCCCCGCTCCTTCACCCTCCAGGAACTCATCGGCCTCGGCTCCCTCGACGAGCACATGCTGTACCTGCTCGCCGGCCTGGTGCAGGCCCGCTTCAACATCATCGTGTCCGGCGCGACGGGCACCGGGAAGACGACCCTCCTGAACGCCCTCTCGGGCCTGATCCCCGAGCGCGACCGCATCATCACCATCGAGGACTCCGCCGAACTCCAGCTCCAGCAACCGCACGTCGTCCGCCTGGAGTCCCGCCCGCCGAACGTCGAGGGCAAGGGCCGGATCACCATCCGCGACCTCGTCCGCAACTCCCTCCGCATGCGCCCCGACCGCATCGTCGTCGGTGAGGTCCGCGGCGGCGAGTCCCTGGACATGCTCCAGGCCATGTCGACGGGCCACGACGGCTCCCTGGCGACCGTCCACGCCAACAGCGCCGAGGACGCCCTGATGCGGCTCCAGACCCTCGCCTCCATGTCCGACGTGGAGATCCCCTTCGTGGCGCTCCACGACCAGATCAACAGCGCCGTCGACGTCATCGTCCAGCTCACCCGCTTCGCCGACGGCGCCCGCCGCATCACCGAGATCGCCCTGCTGGAGAGCCACGGCTCGGAGCCGTACCGGCTGGCCACCGTCGCCCGCTTCCACGCCCGGCCCATGACCGCCGACGGCCGCGTCCACGGCGCCTACGAGCACCACCCCCTCCCGCGCCGCACCGCCGACCGCCTCTACATGGCGAGCCAGCCCGTCCCCCAGGCGTTCGGCGTCGCCCAGTCCTACGACCAGCTCGCCACCCGAGAAGCCAGGTAGGAACCGCCCCCATGGAGCTGCAGAACCTGATCACGCTGACCACCGGCATCACGCTGCTGACCTGCGTCCTCGCGGTCGTCGGCGTGCACGCGTACGCCACCGGCAGGGCACAGCGGCAGGCGCTGGTGGACCGGCTGTCGGCCACCGGCCAGATCCCCCGCACCGGCCGCCGGCGCCACTTCCCCGCCCTGGACCGCCGCCTGCGCCGCACCAGGCTCGGCAAGAAGCTCGAACTGCGCCTGGCGGCCACCGGCCTGGACGTCACCCCCGGCGAGTTCTTCGCCTACATGCTCGCCACGGTCGCCGGCCTGTGGCTCGTCGGCCAGGCGACCCTCGCCCCCTTCTTCGGCCCGATCGCCGGCCTGCTCGGCATCGGGGTGGCGCTGCAGTTCCTCAACTGGCAGCGGCAGAAACGCATCGAGAAGTTCATCAACCAGCTCCCGGAACTGGCCCGCATCCTCGCCAACGCCACCCAGGCCGGCCTCGCCCTCCGTACGGCCGTCGGCATGGCGGCGGAGGAGCTGGAGGCCCCGGCGGGCGAGGAACTCTCCAAGGTCGCCAACCAGCTGGCGGTCGGCGCCTCCATGGACGACGCCCTCGGCGAACTCGCCGACCGCCTCCCCTCCCGCGAGCTGGTCGTCCTGGTCACCACCCTGGTGCTCTCCAACCGGGCGGGCGGCCAGGTGGTGAGCGCCCTGCGGAACCTGACGGAGACGCTGGAGGAGAGGAAGGAGACCCGGCGGGAGGTCCGCACCCAGCTCTCCCAGGTCAGCATGACGTCGTACGCCGTCCCGGTGCTCGGCGTCGGCTCCCTCTTCCTGATGAACGGCGTGAAGGACGGCGCCCTGGAGCGCATGACCGGCTCCCCTGCGGGCCAGGCCGCGGTGATCATCGCGTTCGGCCTGTACGCCGTCGGCTTCGTCCTCATCCGCCGCCTGTCCCGCATCGACGTCTGAACGGCGAGGAGGACCGACCGACATGGCACTTCTCCTGGCCCTCCTGACGGGCCTCGCCGTCTACGGCGTCTTCGCCGGCGTCCGCATGTACCGGGCGGAGGCGAAACTCCCCGGCGACCTGGCCCTGGCCCTGGAGGTCGGCTCCACCCGCACGGGCGCGGTCGACTCCCTCGTCGACCGCATGGGCATGCGCTACGCCCCCGCCGTGCTGCGCGCCATGGGCCCCAAGCAGGTCGCCAGGTACCGCCGCAAGATCGACCTGGCGGGCAACCCCGGCGGCCTCACCATCGACCGCTACGCAGCCCGCCGCGCGGTGTACGGCTTCCTGGGCGTCGTCGGCTTCCTGGTGTTCCTCATGCGCGGCCAGCTCTTCATGGCCCTGCTGCTCCTGGCCTTCGGCGCGTTCTGGACGGAGGTCGGCATCTGGTCGGCGATCCGCATCCGCAGGGACGTCATCGAACGGACGCTGCCGGACTTCCTGGACGTGCTGGCGGTGGTGGTGAGCGCGGGCCTGGGCTTCCGGCAGGCCCTGGACCGGGTGTCGTCGAAGTACGAGGGCCCCTGGGCGGACGAACTCCGCATCACCCTGCGCCAGATGGACCTGGGCATGAGCCGCCGCCAGGCCTTCGCGGAACTGCGCCGCCGCAACGACTCCGAACAGGTCGCGATGTTCGTCACGGCGTTGCAGCAGGGCGAGGAACTGGGCGCGCCGATCGTCGACACGCTGGTGTCCCTGGCCAAGGACATGCGCCGCACGGACGCGCAGAACGCCCGCCGCAAGGCGGCCCGCGCGGTCCCGAAGGCCACCATGATGATCACCACGTTCATGGTCCCGGCGACGATGATCCTCCTCGGCGCCGGCCTGATCCTCGGCTCCGGCATCGACTTCGGCGCGGTCACGGGCGAGTAGGACAGGGGGCGATGACGACGACAAGGGAACGCGCGAGGCTGTTCCGCCGTCCCGCGAAACCGTCGGAGACCACGACCCCGCCGACGGGCGCGGTCCTCCCGCCCCCCACCGGAACAGGCGCCCCGGACGGCCCGCCGCAGGGTGGGAACACCGCCGGCGGGGCCGAGCCCCCACGGGCCCGCGGAGCGGCGGCCGCCGACGGCGGTCAGCCCCCACAGGGGCCACCCGCACCCGACGACGAAACCCGCACGGGCGGTGCGGCCGGGAACCCCCGTCCGGCCGAAGGCCGGACGCACCCCCCGCACCCCGCACCGGACGTCCACATCCAGGTCAACGCCCTCCAGGCCCTCTGCCGGCAGGCATTCGGCTTCCGCCTGGCGATGATCGCCCTGGCCGCCCCCTCCGCCCTCCTCAACGCGGCCCCCGGCTGGGGCACCCGCCTGGTCGGCATGGCGGTGGTGGCCACCTTCATGGCCTCCTACGTCCTCTTCCGCGACTGGGAACGCTTCGGCCCCCTCCTCCTCCGCCACCCCACCCTCCTCGCGGCGGACACCCTCTTCGGAGCCCTGCTCCTCGTCTCGGCGGGCCCCGACACCACCCTCGCCTACGTCAGCGTCTGCACCCCCCTCCTCGCGGGCCTGATCTACGGCTGGCGCGGCGCGGCGGTCTTCGCCTCCCTCCAGGGCCTGATCCTCCTCCTGGTCCACGCGGCCCTGGACAGCCCACGGACGGACCCGGCGGAAGCCCTCCTCCTCCCCGGCCTCTGCGTGATCGCGGGCGCGGTCGGCTCCAGCCTCCGCAACCTCATGCTCCGCCTGGGCACGGCGACCCAGGCCCTGACGACCGTCCAGGCCCGCCTGGCCGTCACGGAGGCGGTCGGCGCCGAACGCGCCCGCCTCGCCCGCGAGATGCACGACTCGGTGGCCAAGACCCTCCACGGAGTGGCCCTGGCGGCGGACGGCCTGGCCGGCACGGCGGGCGCCCCGCACCCGGACCCGGCCCTGGTGAGACAACAGGCGGAACTCGTGGCCCGCTCGGCCCGCAGGGCCGCCGCCGAATCCCGCGAACTCCTGGCCGACCTGCGCAGGGAGTCGGACCCGGACCAGGGCACGGACGTCCTGGCGGAACTGGCCGCCCGCACCCGCGACTTCTCCGTCCGCACCGGCGTCCCCGCGGCCTACCACCCCACCGGCGAGCACGCCCTCCCGCCCGTCCCGCCCGCCGTGGCCCGCCAACTCCTCACCATCGCCTCGGAGGCCATGGAGAACGCCCACCGCCACGCCGAGCCGACCAGGGTCGACGTCCACGCCGGCGTCCACGGCGACCTGCTCCGCATCAGTGTGTACGACGACGGCACCGGCCTCCCGCCCGGCACCGACCTCGAACACCTCCGCCGCGCCGGTCACTTCGGCCTCGTCGGCATGGTCGAGCGGGCGGCCTCGGTCGGCGCCCGCATCCGCATGGGCCGGGGCGAACACAACCGAGGCACCGAAATCCGCCTGGAACTCCCGCTGGCGGCCGTGACGACTCCCACGGAGGCCACCCCGTGACGACACCACCGAACCCCTTCGCGAACGTCCCGCCCCCCGCCTCCCTCCGGGTGCTGGTGGCCGACGACAACCCGGTGGTCCGCGCCGGGCTGACCGCCCTCCTCACCGGCCGCGAGGACATCACGGTGGTGGCGGAGGCGGCCGACGGCCGGGAGGCCTACGAGGCGGCCCGCACCCACCGCCCCGACGTGATCCTCCTGGACGTCCGCATGCCCGGCGTGGACGGCATCTCGGCCCTCCCGTACCTGGTACGGATCGCACCCGTGGTGATGCTGACGTACAGCGGGGAGTCGGAGATCGTCCAGGAGGCCCTGCGCAGGGGAGCGGGCGGCTACCTGGTCCACGGCGAGTTCACGGCGGACCAGCTGGTGGCGGCGATCCGTGACATCAGGGAGGGCAGGCCCCACTTCACCCCGACGGCGGCGGGAGCGTTGCTCTCGCAACTACGTCAGAACCCGCGACCGCCCAGGACGCTACCAGAGGGACTGGGTGCCGCACGCGCAACTAACCCCACCACAAACGGATTCGACCTCCCTCACATCTCACCCCCGTCTACTTCTGCGGAAAACCTTTCGCGACTGCAACCGGGTGTGGCACGATCGTCGTCTGGCTGGACAGGCGGCCGCCCGGCCGCTCCCGACAGGTCGAGGTACCGACTCAGCGCGAGGGAGGCGGAGATCATGGACCTCATCGCATCCGGCATGACCAACCAGCAGATCGCCGCCACGTGCTTCATCAGTGAGAAGACGGTCAAGAACCACATCAACCGCATCTTCGCGAAGCTCCACAGCACGAGCCGTTCCGAGGCCACGGCGAAGTGGCTCGGCACGGCACCGGGCTCGGGCCGAGGGGTGGGGTGACCTCCGGTGACGAGGGGGACGAGGAACTGGGCCCGCGCCTGGGCCCGGGATTGGGCCCAGGGACCCTCCGGCGGACGGAACTCCCGCCCGTACGGTGCAGACGCCGAAAGCGGCCCTGCGAAGCAGGCCGCTACCGCGTCAGCCGGAGGGGAACACCATGAGCGACCTGATGATCAAGACCGCCGTCGCGACCAAGGTCCGCGTCAACGGCTGGAAGAACACGACGGTCGAGGCCCTGCGGCGCCGCAACGCCGACAAGGGGCAGACGGCGGTCGAGTACCTGGGCATCATCGCGGTGGTGGTGCTGATTGTGCTCGCGGTCAACGGCACCAGTCTCGGCCAGACAATCTTCGGCAAGATCACTGCGCAGATCGCCAAGGTCGCTCCTTGAGGCGACTCCACCGGTACGGCGACGCAGGGCAGGCCTTCCCCATCTACATCACGGTGGTGGGGGGCCTGCTCTTTCTCGCGTTCGCGTACTTCGCGGTCGGCCAGGCCGCGGTGAACAGGAACGGCGCGCAGACCGCTGCCGACGCGGCGGCACTCGCGGCGGCACAGGACACCAGGGACGCACTCGCGGACCGATGGGTTCAGGACCTGCTCGACCCGGCGAAGTGGCAGGCCATCTTCGATGGAAATGTCGATGGTATCGGTCTCACCTGTGGGCGGGCGTACGAGCTTGCCGCGCAGAACGACGCCAGCGTGGTCGGATGCGGTCTGGAGGGCCTACTCGGCTACAAGGTCGAGGTTCAGACCAATAGGACCGTTGGAGACTCCATCGTCCCCGGCACGGAGAATCGTCGTTCCCACGCGACCGCCACGGCCGTGATCGAGCCCCGCTGCACTTTCCAGCTCCCGTCCGAGGACGCTGGAGAGGACGTACTGCCGCTGCTCACCTGCGAGGGTGAGGAATGGGAGCTGGACCCGAAAGGGCCCGTCGACCTCCTTCCCGAGCCCGAGGATCTGTTCGACGTCCACCTGGCCGACTGACAAGCGAACGACGAGTGATGAAGGAAGCGGAGAGATGAGCATTCGGATCACTGCCAAGGCCCGCAGGGGGATGGTCGCGTTGACTGCTGTAGCCGGTCTGGCTCTCGGCGTGGCGGCTTGCGGTGGCGGTGGTGACGACGACAAGCCGAAGCCTTCGTCATCTGCGTCCAAGGACAGTGGATCGAACCCGAGTGCTCAGGAGGAACAGGCGAAGACGCCCCTGGCCGAACTGCGGGGCACGGACGGGCTGCTCCTCCAGATCACCTCCGCCAAGCGTGATTCCGGCGGATTCATCACGGTGAACGGGACCGTGAAGAACGACGGTGCCGAATCAGTGGTGGTTCCGCCACAGACGAGCGGTGACGAGACCGAGGTCGTCAAGCATGGTTCGTCGCTCGGTGGAGCCACCCTCGTGGACTCAAAGGGGAAGAAGCGCTATTACGTGCTGCGAGACACGGACGGCCGACCGCTGACCACAACGGGCCTGGGAAATCTGGAAGCGGGGCAGACCCTGCCTGTCTTCATGCAGTTCCCCGCGCCGCCGGCGGACACGATCGAGGTCGACCTCCAGGTACCGACGTTCACCAGCGGCACGATCAAGATCTCCGGGTGAGGTCGGCCATGACTCGAACCCCGATCCGCCCGGCGCCGCCCCGCCTCGCCCTGGTCCTCTCGGTTGCCACGGTCATGGCCGCCACCAACCTGTACGGCGCGGCGGTGGCCCACGCGGACGACGGACCCAGCGTTCCCCCAGGGACCGAAGCGTCTGCGTCGGCCCCCGTGGAAGTCGACCCGAACGACCCCGACCTCAAGCTCCCGGAGGGCGCCACCCTCACCGAGCCCAAGGTCCTGGACATCAAGCAGATCGTGGAGGACAAGAGTGGCGACGAGCGTCGTGAGGACACCAACTCCGACGTGACGTTCGCGCTCCAGGCCGAGGTGCTGTTCGGCAAGGACAGTGCGAAGCTCGGTGCGGAGGCGAAGGCCCGTATCGTCACGATCGCGGGCGAGATCAAGACGCAGAACGCGACGAAGGTCCGCGTCTTCGGCTTCACCGACAACCTGGGCTCGTCCGCTCACGGTGACGTCCTGTCCCGTCGGCGCGCCAACGCCGTACAGGCGATCCTGGGGCAGGAGCTGAGCGACGCGAACATCACCTACGAGGTGCGCGGTTACGGCGAGCAGTACCCGATCGCCGACAACTCCACGGAGGCCGGCCGCAAGAAGAACCGCAGGGTCGAGATCACCTTCCCGCGCACGGCGAGCTGAGCCGGAACCGCAGGCACACCAGCGGCGTGTCCTCGTCCACCGGGGTGCCGATGCCTTCCCAGAAGCGCCTGTGTCCGGTCCGCCACTCGTCCAGCGATCGGTCGCCCTCTCCTTCGGCGGTGGCGTGTTCCCACGTGACACCGCCGAAGGAAGTCAGCTCGACGCCGGTGATCTCGATCGTGGCGACGCAGTCTCCGTCGTTCCCGAGAAGCGCCAGGCGCTCACCCTCGAACTCCAGGCCCTCCGTCTCCTCGACGTACTCGGCCAGCAGCCCGGTGGTGGCGGTTTTCCTCCCGGCCAGGACGAGAGCGTTGAGCCGCTCCCGCATTTCACCGATGGTGCCGAGCTCCAGCGCCCGCATGCCGTTCACCCGTGGCCACATGGTTCCACTTCCCTTCCGGCGTCCGTCTCCGCACCGATCGTCCCGCAGTTCCTGGAGCGGGTGGTCGGCCTTGCCCGCCTTGATCTCCAGGACGAGGGCGCGCAGGGCCTCTCTGCTGTCGGTGAGCGGGGTGTCCTCCTGCCCGGCGACGGCGATGTAGGCGTTGCCGTCGAGGTCGGTGCCCATGCGGGAGCAATTGTTTCCTTCACCGCAGAAGGGCTCTTACCAGCCGATGTCGGCCATGATCGTGGCTCCTCGGATGTCACGGGCAACGGTGCGGATCAGCTCCCGCGGGGCCGCCGCAGGCAGCGCCGCGTTGTCCGTCCAGTCCAGGTGGGAACGGTACTTGGTGAGCTGCGCCTCGGCACCGGTGAATTCCGGCCCGTGAGCCGAGTCCAACTGCACGGTGTCGAGTCGGGGCACGGCTCCCTCGGCGTACAGCAGGGCGTGTCCCACGCCGGGGAAGCCGCCCGCGCTGTTCGGGACGACCCGCACGTCGAGCCCGTCACGCTCGGACTCGGCGATGAGCCGGTCGAGTTGCTGCCGGGTCACCTCCGGACCTCCGTACGGCATGCGTAGCGCCGCCTCGTGGACGTAGGCCACGTAGGAAAGCGGCTCGGCTCGCTGGAACACCTGTTGGCGCTCCGTGCGATGGGCCACGCGGAGCTCGACCTCCCATCGGCTCAAGCGCGGGAGCACCGCGGCGAACACCGTTCGGGCGTACTCCTCGCTCTGGAGTAGCCCAGGTACGTGCATGACCTGTGCGGTGCGAACCCGAGTGGCGTGCCATTCCAGCTCGGCGACGTCCAGCGGTCCCGCGGGCAGCGTGCCCCTGTACTGCTCCCACCATCCGCGTTCCCCGCCTTCCGCCAGGGCGGCCAAGGCATCGACGTAAGCACCGTCGTCGCACGCGTAGTCGCAGGCCAACGTGCGTACGCGCTCGGCTGGGAAGGGCCTGATGCCCGACTCCATGTCGGACAGCCGGGTCCGCTCGATCCCCAGCAGCCCGGCCGCGTACTCCTGCCCTGGGAGGGGTGCGTTCGCGTTCAAGGGGACGAGCCACCGGGTGGAGCCGCAACCACTTGCCGTCAGGAGTTGTCCGTGCCTGCAACCGCCTGGCCCCCACCGCGGAGCTGTACGTATCGCTCCGCTACCGCGACGAAGCCCTCCGCGCGACCTTCTACGACGCACACCCCCGCCACACGCACCCCCGCCTCGCCACGGCCTGCGACACCCGTCGTCGGGCCGCGCTCCGGGTGCTGGCCCGCGTGGTGCGGGCCTGCGCCGGCGACTGGGGCTCCGGTGACGCGCGGGAGCCGGGCGGAGGGACCCGCATGTGGGCGGTCCTGCCCAGGGAGGGGCGCGGACGTACACGGCGGCGGCGCCCTAAAGGTTCACTTCCACCCGGGCCCCGACCCGGAGCCCCCACCCCTCCATCGCCTCGGCTTCGGCTTCCAGCACATGCCGTGCCCGGAGCCGGGGCAGGCCGAGCCGTCCCGGCGCCATGGTGCGGACGGCGATGACCCGGAGCCGCCGGTCGAGATAGGCGACGTCGATGGGCATGCGCATGCGGAAGGTGTGCACGCTGTTGGCGGGGGAGAGCAGCAGCACCCCGTCCAGGGAGTCCCGCCCCAGCAACCCTCTGGTGCGGGCCCGATAGGAGGCGGCCATCTCCAGCGGAACGCGTACCGGCGCCTCCTCACCGTTCCCCCGTACGGTCAGCTCCCCACGCCCGTCCCGCCAGCGCCCCATCCCCGACCGACCCCCTCCACCGCCGACCGACCACAACGTCCACACCGAACGTATCCCCAGGGCGCCCCGAGGGCGCATGACCCCTCACTGTGCGAAAAAGAGTGAGCATCCGGCGGACGAATGTCCCTCATGCACTCAAATGAGCGGAACATGAACACTGGAGGCTGAGATGTTCCCGTTCTTTCAGAACCTCACACCACGACGACCCGTACTGATGCGGGAAGAGCGGTTCGAAGCGACCCTCAGCGCGTGCCTGCGGAACCGGCTCGCGCGCGACGTCCCCGGCCGTCCGCACCGAACGTGTCCCCGCAGGCCGCTCGAGATCAGTGCGTGCGGAGTCGTGCCGCCAGCGCGGCCAGCGTCTGGGCCGTCTCGGACAGGCTCGCGACGGCGGCCTGGAGCTCCGAGGCGACGAGGGGAGCCGTGGGGAGGACGGAGGGCGCGGCGGCGACCGGTGTGCCGCGGTAGCCGATGGGGCCCTCGTTGTAGCGCTGGTAGTAACCCGTGAACGCCTGCCCGGCGGGTGCTTCGGCGAACCGGACCCGGGCGAGCTGGACCTCGGACCCGCCGGCGTTGCGGGTGATGTCGAGACGGTAGTGGCGGTAGGCCCGGGCGGTGGAGCGGAGGTGGAACTCCCTCGTCTGGAAGCGCTCGGTGAACTTCTCACCGCTGCGCGTGTCCAGCGGCGTCCACGTGTGGCCGTCGTGGGAGCCGAGGAGGGTCCAGTCGCGGGGATCGCGCTCGGCGAAGTCGTTCGCCGACATCAGGGAGTACGAGGCGACGGAGGCGGGGCGGGCGAGGGTGAAGTCGAGGTGGGCGGTCTCCTCGAACGTCAGCCACTTGCTGCGCTGGTCCTCGAGGAGGTTGTCGGCTCCCTCGCCCCCTTCGTCGAACTCGTCGCTCGCCTCGACGCCGGTCACCTCGACCTCGGAGGTGGCGGCGTGCAGCACGGCCACCCCGGAGTTGCCCCGCTGATCGCGCCAGGTCACCCGCTCGACGGGCGCCCCGCCGTCGTCGACCAGCAGGCGCAGTTCGTGGGAGGTGTGCCAGCGGCCGCCCCATCCCTCCTCCGTGTGGAAGCGGTGCAGGGGGGACGCCGAGAGGTTCGCGGTGTCCTCCGAGAACGGCCGGCGGTCGGTGAGCCGCCCCCGGTACTCGTACGCCGTACCGTCCGCGGCGCGGTACACGCCGTGGAAGTCGGACATGTTGGACTGGAAGCTGATGGCGGACTCGGCCCCGTCCTCACCGCGCCAGCCGAGCTGCGCGGGCAGGGAGTGCTCGTCCCGGTCGATGTGGAAGAGCAGCCGGGGGGCCGCCTGCCAGGAGGCGGAAGAGGAGTGCGCGGGACGGAGTTCCGTACGGTAGGAGAAGACCGAGTCCCGGGCGGCCTCGGCCACCCGCGCACGCTCGGAACGGCCACGCTCCCAGACGGGGTCCAGGGTGATCCGGTAGAGCCAGAGCATGCTGCCGGCCTTGGCCGAGGAGCGTATCTCCAGGGTGTTGGTGCCGGGCTTCAGCAGGCGCCCGGGCACGGCGAAAACGTTGTCCTGGGGCAGGTCCCCACCGCCGGGCACCGTCAGGTCCTCGGCCAGCGTCTCGCCCTGGAGCAGCACGGTCATCGGGGCGTACCCGAGGTCGGAGCCGAGCTTGGAGACGAGGGCCGTGACGGTGAGCGTCGCCTGGGGGACGTCCTCCGGGTCCTCCACCTCGAAGTCCAGCGTCACGCTCCCGCCCGCACTCAACGCCACGTGCGACCCGGCGAACCGGGCCCCGTGAAACCTGACATCGGAGTTCGCCAGCCGGGTCGGATCGACGGAGAAGTCGGCGTAGGTGGCCTCAAAGCCCATGAGCACTCCAGGTCATGACGGTTCGTCAGCAGAAGTCACCACGCGGTGGTGACTGTGATCCAGGACCCTAGTGGGCCGGACTGACATCGCCGTTCAGGCGAAGGGAACGGCGTCCGCCGGGGAGGTGTGCCAGTTGGTGACGATCGGGTCCTCGACGGTGATGGTGTCGACCGGCAGGGAGACCGGGTTGGGGTCGGCGTCACCGACGCCGACGATGATGCTGTCCAGCTCCTTGCCGCCGTCGCCGCTGGTGGTCTTCGGGTTGACCCCGGCGTAGGCGGTGGTGCTCCCGGTCAGCTTGATCTGCTGGCCGACGGACTGCTCCGCGGGACCGGCCTGCGTACCGTCGGACCCGAACGCCACGGTCGGCAGCGCGGCGGGCAGGTAGCAGGTGATGCCCGACTTCGCCTTCGCCGTGATCAGGATGTATCCGCCGCCCTGCGTCTCGGACCTGGTGCTCCAGGAGATGTCGTTGGCGCCGCAGGTCTGCTCGACCGCCGCCCGCTCCCCGTCACCGGTGTCGACGCCGGAGCCGGCCCCGTCCCCGGTTCCCTTGCTCGTCGTGTCCGTGCCCTCGTCGGTGCCCTGACCGCTGCCCTCGGCCGACGAGCCGGACGACGGGGTGGCCGTGCCGCCGGTCGAGGCGGCGGACGAGGAACTGCCCGCGGCACCGGTGTCCGTGTCCGCGTCCGTGTCCTGGCAGGCGGTCATCAGCATGGCGCCGCCCACGAGGGCCGCGGAGACGAGGAAGGCCTTGCGACGGTTGCCGAACATTGAAATCCCCTTGCTGGTCGGTGGGTGAGGTCGAAGCGGTTCCGGCTTCCCGGTGCTTCTTCGATCACTATGAGGGGTCCGCGAGCCGGAGGGATCCCGCTGCCGTCGTTCCACGACATCGCTGTCACAGAAGGGTGACATGACCACGAACTCGTCCGATCCATGGCCGAGTTGAAACCGATGTCCTACCGCTCACCGCCCGGCCGCCCCGACTGGTGGAGCCGGGCTCGGGCGGGCGTTGCCGGCGAACAGGTGACGTCCGGTGCGTACGTTGACTGGATCGCCCGGGATCCCGTGCTGCTCGCTCGCTCGAGGTCGAGGTCGAGTGGCCGGGCGAAGCCTGTTTCCCTGGGTCGGGCTGCTGCCCGTGCCGTTGCGGAACGTCGCCATGACGGCCATGGAGGCCGCCGGCCTGCACCGGATGTTCCCGGGGCGCGCGATCCTCGGCGTCGGGCACGGGGTGCAGGACTGGATGGGGCAGGTCGGGGCGCGGACCGAGTCACCGCTCACCCTGTTGCGGGAGCATCTCGTCGCACCGCGGGCCCTGCTGGGAGGGGAGAGGGTCACCACCGGGGGCGGTACGTCAGGCTCGACGACGTCGCCCTGGACCGGCCGCCGCAGGGGCCGGTGGAGGTTCTCGCCGGCGCCACCGGGCCCCGTACCGTGCGGCTCACCGGTGAGGTCGCCGACGGGACCGTCCTCACCGCCGACACCCCGCCCGAGGGGGTGCGGCGGGCGCGCCGGCTCATCGACGAGGGGCGGGCCGCAGCGGGGCGTACCGACGGACCCCACAAGGTCGTCGTGCATCTGCTCGCCGCCACGGGAGTCGGCGCCGGTGAGCGGGTGCGGGCCGATCTGGTCGCCGAGGGGGTCGACGGGGAAGCGGAAGTCGGGGTCGCCGGGGACGCGGGGACCGTCGCCAAGGCCGTACGGCGGCTCGCCGGGGCCGGGGCCGACTCGGTCGTTCTCCGGCCGACCAGTGACGAACCGGACCCGGAGGGGTTCGTGCGGTTCGTGGCGGAGGAGGTACGGCCGTTGGTGCCGTAAAGCCGGAGGACAGTGCGGGGCTCCGCCGGGCATGATCGGTGCATGACGGACAGGGCGAGCCACCGCACCTTCGAAGAGCTGATCGCGGAAGGTGCCTCCGCGCCCACCGAGGGATGGGACTTCTCCTGGTTCGAGGGGCGGGCCAGCGAGGCCCGGCCCTCGTGGGGGTATGCCACGACGATGGCCGGGCGGCTGGGCCGGGCCGACGCCGTGCTCGACGTCCAGACCGGGGGAGGGGAGGTCCTGGACTTCGCCCTCGCCCACGCCCCTCGGCGGCCCCGGCTCGCCGTCGCCACCGAGGGCTGGGCGCCCAACGTCGCCAAGGCCACGGCCGTGCTCCGGCCGCGCGGTGTCGCCGTCGTGGCCTCGCCCGAGGACGCGCCGCTGCCCTTCGCGGACGGGACCTTCGACCTCGTCGTCAGCCGGCATCCCGTCGAGGCCCCGTGGAAGGAGATCGCGCGGGTCCTCCAGGACGGTGGCGTCTACTTCGCCCAGCATGTGGGGCCCGGCAGCGTCCACGAGCTCGTCGAGCACTTCCTCGGGGCGCAGCCGGACGAGCGGCGCGACGCGCGGCATCCGGACCGTGAGCGACGCGCGGCCGAGGCCGCCGGGCTGGAGATCGTCGATCTGCGGGCCGAACGGCTGCGTGTCGAGTTCTACGACATCGCCGCCGTCGTCCACTTCCTGCGCAAGGTGATCTGGATGGTCCCCGGTTTCACCGTCGAGGCGTATCTGCCGCGGCTGCGCGCCCTGCACGAGCGGATCGGGACCGAGGGAGCCTTCGTGGCCCACAGCACCCGGCATCTCTTCCACGCCCGCAAGGGCGGAGCGGGCGGCGCCCCGCGTTCATGAGTTTCCGCATCGTTATGGGGTGCGGCTGGTTCGCGGAGCAGGGGATCACATAGGTTCGGACCAAGATGATTCGCGTCAGCAAAGCTGCGAGGGGGTGGCGTTACCGCGCAGCGGAGGGGGCTGCGCGGTGCCCGAATCGGCCCCCTCGGGTCAATCCGGCGTCCGCGCCCGGGTCGCCCGTCGGAGGGATGGCCGAAAGTGCGATCACCCTGTTGGCGGACGGTGTCACATCCGGCACAGAGTCCCCTCATCGATCGTTTTCCACGCGATTTCGCTGTGTTTCAGCCACCTCAGAGCCCTGAAGAGGGCCTTCCGGGGGCGTCTACGCGTTGTCGGGCGGTTTCGGAGAGTAGTTGTGGCGCGCCGATGTACGCAGCATCACTTACGAAGGGTTATGGTGGAAACCCCCCCTCGGGCCGGTCCGTCTCCCCCCCACGGACCGGCCCGTTTTTTCTCGGCCCGGGGCGAGCGCCCGACGGGGCGGTGGTCCGGGGCCGCGGGCAAACCGCGCGCGGTACCCGTACGGGCGCGAGTGGCGAACCGCGCACCGCCGCCGGACGGCCGGCGGGTGCGACCACCCCGGACTTTGGGGACCCCCGCCCCGGCAGGGGTACGCTTCGCCTTCGGGGACCGCCACACGGACAGGGGCCGCCCGCTGCCGAGACCGGGCCGCTCGCCGCGCGACGCGGCGGGGGAGCGCCGCGCCTGTCCGATCCGCACGGAGGGGCTGACGATCACGTGAACCTGCGCGACAAGCTGCGGAGCCTGCTGGTCAGGCTGTACGCACGCCGGGTGGAAGGTCACCTGGACACCGCTCAGGTGCCCAAGCACATCGGCGTCATCATGGACGGCAACCGCCGCTGGGCGAAGGCCGCGGGTTCCAGCACCGTCCACGGCCACCGGGCCGGTGCGGACAAGATCGGGGAGTTCCTCGGCTGGTGCAGTGAGACGGACGTCGAGGTCGTCACCCTCTGGCTGCTGTCGACGGACAACTTCGACCGGCCGAAGGAGGAGCTCGTCCCGCTCCTCGGCATCATCGAGGACGTGGTGCGCACCCTCGCCGCCGACGGACGCTGGCGGGTGCACCACGTCGGCACGCGCGACCTGCTGCCCTCCGGGATGCAGACCACCCTGAAGGAGGCCGAGCAGGCCACCTCGGACGTCGACGGGATAGTGGTCAACGTCGCCATCGGATACGGCGGTCGCCAGGAGATCGCCGACGCGGTGCGGTCCATGCTGCTGGACGCCCACGAGCGGGGCACGTCGATGGACGAGCTCGCCGAGGCCGTCGACATCGACATGATCGGGCGTCACCTCTACACCCGCGCCCAGCCCGACCCGGACCTCGTCATCCGCACCAGCGGTGAGCAGCGGCTGTCCGGATTCATGCTCTGGCAGACCGCGCACTCGGAGTACTACTTCTGCGACGTGTTCTGGCCGGCCTTCCGCAAGGTCGACTTCCTGCGCGCGATGCGCGACTACGCCGCCCGTCACCGACGCTACGGCGGCTGAGCGCCCCGCGGCCACCGCAGGTCACACGGAGTTCACCGGCGCGCCGTCATATGCCGTGGCATGGCGGCGTTCGTTCGAGGGCATAACCCAGACAGGTCGACACCCGAACCACGGGTGTCGGATCTCAGCGGGCGGCATCGAAGCCGTCCGCCCGGGAGGCCCTTTGCACCAGCCCGACCGTGCGGTCACGGCACGGAAGAAGCGGCGGAGGGCCGGTTCTCGGCCCGCTGTGCACGAGGGCCGTCGACCGGTCCAGCTCCGCCTCGTCGCTCCCCGACCTCATCCGAGGGGGTACGTTCTTCCGTGGTGACCAGCGCAAAGCGCCACAAGCCCGACCGGCGCACCTATGTTCTCGACACCAGTGTCCTGCTAGCCGATCCCAATGCCCTGAGCCGCTTCGACGAGCACGAGGTCGTGCTCCCCGTCGTCGTGGTGACAGAGCTGGAGGCCAAGCGGAACCATCCCGAACTCGGCTATTTCGCCCGGCAGGCGCTGCGTCTGCTGGACGACTACCGGGTGAGGTACGGCCGTCTCGACGCCCCCATTCCCACCGGGGACCTCGGCGGGACCGTGCGGGTCGAGCTCAACCACTCGGACCCCGGCGTGCTGCCCAGTGGCTACCGCCTGGGGGACAACGACTCCCGCATCCTCGCGGTCGCCCGCAACCTGCAGGCCGAGGGGTTCGACGTCACCGTCGTGTCGAAGGACCTCCCGCTCCGGATCAAGGCGTCCTCCGTGGGACTCCTCGCCGAGGAGTACCGCGCGGAGCTCGCCATCACGGACTCCTCCGGCTGGACCGGAATGTCCGAACTGGCCCTGCCGGGCGAGCAGGTGGACGTTCTCTTCGAAGAGGGTCACGTGTACGTGCCCGAGGCCGCCCGCCTGCCCGTGCACACGGGGCTGACCATCCAGTCCGAGCGCGGCAAGGCGCTGGGGCGGGTCACCGCCGAGGGCAACGTCCGTCTGGTGCGCGGCGACCGGGAGGCGTTCGGTATCAAGGGCCGCAGCGCCGAGCAGCGGATCGCGCTCGACCTGCTGCTCGACCCGGACGTCGGGATCGTGTCCATGGGCGGCCGGGCCGGCACCGGCAAGTCGGCGCTGGCCCTGTGCGCCGGTCTGGAGGCGGTGCTGGAGCGCCGGCAGCACCAGAAGGTGATGGTCTTCCGTCCGCTGTACGCGGTGGGCGGGCAGGAGCTCGGTTATCTGCCGGGTTCCGAGGCGGAGAAGATGAGCCCCTGGGCGCAGGCGGTGTTCGACACGCTGTCGGCGGTCACCAGCCGGGAGGTCATCGAGGAGGTCACCGCGCGCGGCATGCTGGAGGTCCTGCCGCTCACCCACATCCGGGGCCGCTCGCTGCACGACGCGTTCGTGATCGTGGACGAGGCCCAGTCGCTGGAGCGGAACGTCCTGCTGACCGTTCTGTCCCGCATCGGGGCCAACTCGCGGGTCGTTCTGACCC
Source organism: Streptomyces sp. NPDC044984 (assembly GCF_040646935.1). Taxonomy (NCBI): domain Bacteria; kingdom Bacillati; phylum Actinomycetota; class Actinomycetes; order Kitasatosporales; family Streptomycetaceae; genus Streptomyces; species Streptomyces sp. NPDC044984. The sequence continues at coordinate 26,762 of NZ_JBEZBE010000028.1, read as the reverse complement.
ATGACGTCGCCCAGCGGGACAATCTGAGGGTCGGTCGGTACGACGGTGTGGTCGCCGTCGTCGAGAAGCTGAAGGGGCACCCGCTGTTCGCGCACGTCACCCTGACGCGGTCCGAGAGGTCCCAGATCGCCGCACTTGTGACCGAAATGCTGGAAGACGGGCAGATCTGAGCCGCGCATTCCAACAAGGGCCGGTTACCGAGTAGTTGGCGCCGTCCGGAAAGGCGTAGAGCCTAGCCGGGCGGCGTCGGCGTGTGTGCGGATTTCCGGGATTCCCTGGGGCCAAACGAGATGTGAGCTTTCACACGCAACAGAGAATTGCCTTGCGGCGTCGGGTTACGGCAGAGTCTCACTCCTGTCAGGCCCCGCATACGACACACCTGTACCCCCAGCGGTACGGCACCACAGTTTTAACTCCATAGCGTCGTCGTATGCCGCCCGAGCACCACGCGGCGCTCCCCCGTAGGAGTTGCCCACCGGGCCCGCGCCTTCCGTGACCCGTAGTTGGGGAGGCCAGTGCCAGGGGCACGATTGCGTCCGCGAGGGTCACCGGAGCGGGCGATGCTGGAAGGAAACCGTGTGAGCCGGATCTCGGTCCGGGGATTCGCAGTGGCCTCGGCCACCGCGGTCACCGCTGTCGGAAGCGTCGTCGGCGTTGCCTCGGGCAGCACCGCGCAGAACAACGACGCCGAAGCGACGGCAAGCGGCACCACGCTGCTCGCGGACATCCCCGCGGGGCAGCAGGCCCAGGTGCAGACCGCGTCCCTGACGCAGCAGGCCGAAACGATGGCCATCGCCGCGGACGCGAGCGCCAAGAAGGACGCCGAGGAGGCCGCCCGCAAGGCCGCCGCCGAGACCGCGGTCGCGAAGAAGAAGGAAGCGGCCGAGAAGGCGGAGAGGGCGGAGCGGGAGGCCAAGGAGCGCGCGGAGGCCAAGGAGGCCGCCAGCCGTTCCGCGACCCGCGACGCGTCCAGCTTCCCGGTCCAGTCCTCCTACACGATCGCCGAAGTGCAGGCGATGGCCCGGCAGATCGTCCCGGCGGACCAGTTCCAGTGCTTCAGCACCATCGTGCAGCGCGAGTCGAGCTGGAACTACATGGCCGACAATCCGACCTCCGACGCCTACGGCCTGATGCAGGCGCTCCCGGGCTCCAAGATGTCCTCCGCCGGAGCCGACTGGGCGACGAACCCGGCCACCCAGATCAAGTGGGGTCTGGGCTACATGAACGAACGTTACGGTAGCCCGTGCGAGGCCTGGACGTTCTGGCAGGCCAACCACTACTACTAGGGCGACCGGGAGCCCGCAGTACCGGCCCCGCTCAACCACGGCACAGCCCCGCACCGTCCTACGGTGCGGGGCTTTCGCCATGTACGGTCTGACCGACGACTCCAGGGGTGAGTGGTGGGGAGAAACGGGGGAAGAGGACGGATCATGTCGCGAGTGCCAGGGTGGCTCGGCCGGGTCGGAGCCGGACTGACCGAGGTCAGCAAGCGGTTGGAGGAACGCCGCGCCGAGGTGGAGCGGGACCGCCCGCCGGACGCCGAGGACCCCGGGCCCGAACGGGTGGAGACCCCGCGCCCCGAACCCGCCCCCGAGCCGCCGCTCGAACACCCGGCCGTCGTCGTCCCGGCCCGCCCCGACCCGGCGCAGGCCGTGCCCTGGGGGGTACGGGTCGCGGCCGAGGCCGGCTGGCGGCTGCTGGTGCTGGCCGGCACGCTCTGGGTGCTCATGCGGGTCATCAGCGCCGTACAGCTGGTGGTACTGGCGTTCGCGGCCGCGCTGCTGATCACCGCGCTGCTGCAGCCGACGGTGGCGCGGATGAAGCGGCTCGGCGTGCCCCGCGGGCCGGCCACCGCGCTGACGGCGCTGTTCGGGTTCGTCGTGATCGGCCTCATCGGCTGGTTCGTGACCTGGCAGGTCATGGAGAACATCGACAACCTCTCCGACCAGATCCAGGACGGCATCGACGAGCTGCGCAACTGGCTGCTCAACAGCCCCTTCCACGTCACCGACAAGCAGATCAACGAGATCGCCAAGAACCTGCGGGAAGCGGTCGGCGCCAACACCGAGCAGATCACCTCGGCGGGCCTGGAGGGCGTGACCGTCGTGGTCGAGGCGCTCACCGGCATCCTGCTGGCGGTCTTCTCGACGCTGTTCCTGCTCTACGACGGCAAGCGGATCTGGCAGTGGTCGCTGAAGCTCGTTCCGGCGGCGGCCCGCCCGGGTGTCGCCGGGGCGGGTCCGGCGGCGTGGCGGACACTGACGGCGTACGTGCGCGGCACGGTGATAGTGGCTCTGATCGACGCGATCTTCATCGGCCTCGGCATCTACTTCCTCGATGTGCCGATGGCGGTGCCGCTCGCCGTGTTCATCTTCCTGTTCTCGTTCATCCCGCTCGTGGGTGCGGTGGTGTCGGGAGCGCTCGCGGTGGTCGTCGCGCTCGTCACCCAGGGGGTGTTCACGGGCGTCATGACCCTGGTGGTGGTGCTGGCGGTGCAGCAGATCGAGGGGCACATCCTCCAGCCGTTCATCCTGGGCCGCGCGGTCCGGGTCCATCCGCTCGCGGTGGTGCTGGCGGTCGCCTCGGGCGGCATGGTGGCCGGCATCGGCGGAGCGGTGGTGGCCGTGCCGCTGGTCGCGGTCACCAACACCGTCGTCGGTTATCTGCGCGCGTACTCTCACGAGAAGGCCGCGATCCAGGCACCCCGGCCGCGCGGTGCCACGGCGATGTCCGAACCGGACGCCCCGCTGCCGGCGGTGCCGGAGGTCCGGCCTCCGGCACCGGGGGGCGAGAAGCGGCCGGGGGACACCGGCGAGGAGTAGGCGGGGCTGCCGCACCGTCCGGCGACGCAGCTGCGGTACCCGGTGAGCGGTGTCGGTGCGGGGCGAGGGGTGTTGCGCAGCCCGGCGCTTGCGGGGTACCGCTGCGCCCACCCGTGCCGCCCCAGCGGCACGATTGCCCGCAGTTACGCCGGTCGCGGCACGGCTGCCCGCGGAGTGCGGGAGTGCGGGGTGTACGGGGCGGGCCCGCCCACCGGTCATGGTGGACGGGCCCGACGCGTGGGACGGGGCGGAGTCACTCCGCCAGGGCCGCCTCCGCGTCCAGCGTGGCGGCGACCGCCTGGACCACCGCGGCGATCTTGAAGGCCTCCTGGATGACCTCACGCTCCACACCGGCCTTGCGCAGCACCTGCTCGTGGGAGTCGAGGCACATGCCGCAGCCGTTGATCGCGGACACCGCGAAGGACCAGAACTCGAAGTCGACCTTGTCGACGCCCGGGTTGCCGATGACGTTCATCCGCAGCCCGGCGCGCAGGTTGCCGTACTCGTGGTCCGACAGCAGGTGACGGGTGCGGTAGAAGACGTTGTTCATCGCCATCACCGCGGCGGCGGCCTTGGCCGCCGTGTACGCCTCCGGCGACAGGTTCGCCTTCGCCTCCGGCTCCAGCTCGCGCAGCACGATCGCCGAGCGCGAGGCGATCGCCGTCGACAGCACCGTGCCCCACAGCTGCTGGGCCGGCAGGTCCGAGTTGCCGATGACCGAGCCCAGGTTGAGCTTCAGGTCCTTGGCGTAGTCCGGTATGCGGGACTTCAGGGAGTCGAGGGACATGTCAGGTCACTCCCCGGCCAGCAGCGCGACCGGGTCCAGGGTCTCGTCGCCCTTGCTCCAGTTGCACGGGCAGAGCTCGTCGGTCTGCAGGGCGTCCAGGACCCGCAGGACCTCCTTGGGGTTACGGCCGACGGAGCCGGCGGTCACCATGGAGAACTGGATCTCGTTGTTCTGGTCCACGATGAAGACGGCGCGCTTGGCGAAGCCGTCCTCGCCCTCGATGCCGAGGTCGCGCATCAGCTCGTGCTTGGAGTCCGCCATCATCGGGAACGGCAGGTCGCGCAGGTCGTCGTGGTCCTTGCGCCAGGCGTGGTGGACGAACTCCGAGTCACCGGAGAAACCGAGGACCTGGGCGTCACGGTCGGCGAACTCGTCGTTCAGCTTGCCGAAGGCGGCGATCTCGGTCGGGCACACGAAGGTGAAGTCCTTGGGCCACGCGAACACGACCTTCCACTTGCCCTCGTAGGTCTTGTGGTCGATCGTCTCGAACTCCTTGCCCTTCTCCAGCGAGACGCAGGCGGTCAGTTCGAACTCGGGGAACTTGTCACCGACAGTGAGCACAGGCTCTCCTTGCAGCGAAGAAACACCCCAATTGCGGGTGTTCCTCATGGGTTGGACCTTGTTGATGTTGGCACACCGCGTATTGATTAGTGAAATAGCTACACTCGGTCGTGTTGATCGGAGGTAGCTATCAGTGACCGTGGGCAAGAGGCGCAGACAGCCCAGCTTCGCTCAGCTCCGCGCGTTCGCCGCGGTGGCCGAGCATCTGCACTTCCGGGACGCCGCCTCGGCGATCGGGATGAGCCAGCCGGCGCTGTCGGGTGCCGTGTCGGCGCTGGAGGAGACGCTCGGCGTCACCCTCGTGGAGCGCACGACGCGCAAGGTGCTGCTCTCACCGGCCGGTGAGCGGCTCGCCGTCCGCGCCAAGGCCGTCCTCGGGGAGATCGGCGCGCTGATGGAGGAGGCGGACGCGCTGCGGGCGCCGTTCACCGGGGTGCTGCGGCTCGGCGTGATCCCGACCGTCGCGCCCTACCTGCTGCCGACGGTCCTGCGACTGGTCCGCGGCCGCTATCCGCTCCTCGACCTCCAGGTGCACGAGGAGCAGACCGCGAGCCTGCTGGACGGACTGGCCGGCGGCCGGCTCGACCTGCTGCTGCTCGCCGTGCCCCTCGGCGTGCCCGGCGTGACCGAGATCCCCCTCTTCGACGAGGACTTCGTCCTGGTCACCCCGCTCGGCCACCGGCTCGGCGGCCGGGAGGGCATCCCCCGCTCGGTGCTGCGCGAGCTGAACCTGCTGCTGCTCGACGAGGGCCACTGCCTGCGCGACCAGGCCCTGGACATCTGCCGGGAGGCCGGGCGGGCCGACGTCCCGGCCACGACGACGGCGGCCGGACTGGCCACGCTCGTCCAGCTGGTCGCGGGCGGCCTCGGGGTGACCCTGCTGCCGCGCACCGCCGTCCAGGTCGAGACCGCCCGCTCCAACCGGCTGCTCACCGCCTGCTTCGCCGACCCGGCCCCCGCCCGCCGCATCGCCCTCGCCATGCGCACGGGCACGGTGAGGGCGGCGGAGCACAAGCAGCTGGCGGCGGCCCTGCGAGCGGCGCTGCGGGACCTTCCGGTACGGATGGTGGGGAGCTGAGCGCCCCCACGGGCCGTACGGCTCCCACGGCCCGTACGGCTCCCACGGGCCGTACGGGCCGTACGGGCCGTACCGTTCACTCCGTGCGCAGGCCGTCCGGGCGCATCATGCGCAGCAGCGGGGGCAGGCTCAGCAGGGTCACCACGAGGACCACGCCCGCGCCCATGCCGGTCATCCGCAGCACGCTCGGCCAGTCCACGGCGACCGGTGCCGAGGTCATCTTCAGCAGCACCGCGCCCAGGGCCATGCCCACCACCGAGGCCAGCAGCAGCCCCAGGCCGATCGGGATCGCCGTCTGCCACAGCACCGACAGGCTCAGCGTGCGCCGCCGGGTGCCGAAGGCGATCAGGGCCGACAGCAGCTTGCGGCGTTCCCGCAGCTGCTCCAGCTGGGAGACCAGCAGACTCGCCCCGATCAGCGCCAGTACGGCGGCGGCGCCGACGAACAGGCCCGTGCGGATGGAGTCGTAGCGCTCGGAACGCTCGACGGAGTTCCACGTCGACAGATAGGCCAGCGGGTCGACCGCGGCCACCGTGTTGCGTATGTACTCGTCGGCGTACGGCACCGAGTCGTCGACCGACAGATACAGATGGCCGGTGACCGCCTCCGCCATGTTCGCGGGCACCGCGGCCGGGGTCACGAGGAAGCCGCCGCGCTTCGTCCCGGTCGGGTCCTCGATGGAGTCGGCCTGCTTCAGGTTCTCGGGGAGGGTCCAGGCGACGTTCTCCCTGCTGCTGTCGCTGATGGATTTCTCCAGGTACAGCTTCTGGCCCGGCCTGCTCAGCGACGGGGTGTCGGTGTCGTACTCGCCGCCCCGGACCGTGAACACGTCGCCGTCCGCGCACGAGGGCAGCTTCGCCACCTCGCGCAGGGTCGCGCAATCACCGATGGTCAACTGGGCGGTGCGCTCCGGGTCCTTGTTCCAGGGCCGGTCACCGAAGTACCCCTCGGACAGCGGATAGACCTTGCGGACGCCCTTGGTCTCCTCGAACTTCGTGGTGGCAGCGGCGAGTTCGCTGCCCTCCGGCACCCGCACCTGCATCTGCGCCAGTGACATGTCATAGCCGGTCTCCTCGGTGTAGTCGCCCTCCACCCCGGCGAACAGCATCTGCAACGCGATCGCGCCGGCCACGGCCACCGCGATGCCGTTGACCATGCGGGCCGCCGCACCGCTGCTCAGCTGCAGGCGGCGCACCGCCAGCTGCCAGGACACGCTGCCCGATCCGAGCCGGGAGACGACCGTCTCCACGATCCACGGCAGCAGCGCGGTGACCCCGACGAGCAGACAGATGACACCGCCGGTGACCAGGTACTGGTTGAACTCCCCGTTCTCCCGGCCCTGGCCGACCATGGGGAGCAGCATGCCGATCCCGGCCAGCGGCAGCAGCAGCCGCCACCACAGCCGGCGGCGGGCGGGCCGTGCCGTGCGCACCACGCCCAGCGGCTCGATGACCACCCCGCGCAGCGCCAGCAGGGTCACCAGCACCGCGGCCCCCGGAACCGCCACCGCGACCAGCAGCGCCAGCAGCGGCGAGGGGTTCAGATAGCTCGGGAAGACACTGATCCGGAACACCTCGACGGACGCCGCGAACTCACGCCCCGCCAGGAAGAACCCGGTACCGAACACCAGCCCCAGCAGCGCCCCGCCGAGCGCCTCGCCCGCGGCGATCCGCCGGGTCATGCCGCCGTCGGAGCCGACCAGCCGCAGCGCGGCCAGCCTGCGGTCGCGCCGCTCGCCGCCGAACCGTACGGCCGCGGCGATGAACACGGCGACCGGCATCAGCAGCACCACGAAGACGACCAGGATCAGCAGCATGAGGACCGGGTCCATCTCCTCCACGATCGGGTCGGGGTTCCCGAAGGAGTCGATACGGCCCACCATCCCGTCGCCGGCCCGCCCCGCGAGGCCCTCGGCGCCCGCGTAGTAGGCGAGCTCCTGCGAGCCGATCAGTCCCTGCTCACCGATCGTCCCCACGACGTCGTACGACAGCCGCTCCCGCAGCAGTTCGCCGCCGTCGGAGTCGAGGAGTTCCCTCAGCGCGGGGGAGACCACCATGTCACCCGGCGCCGGGAACTCCCGGAGCCCCGGCGGCAGCGGGGCCTTCTCGCCCTCCGGCTCCAGCAGCCGGCCGCGGATGTCCCGGCCGTCGAACTCGGTGTCGGTGTCCGCGGTCATCAGGGTGTCGTCGGCGCGCTCGATCTGTTCGCCGAAGGTGTAGTTGAGCCGCGCATCCTCCCGCCGTTCCCGCTCCGCCAGCGCGCCGGGCAGGGCGGTGGTCAGCAGCAGCAGCGCCACCCCCAGCCCGACACCGACGGCGGTGAGCAACGCCCGGATCCAGCCCTCGCGTCCACCGGCGAAGGCGAACCGCAGCCCCATGCCGAGGTCCCGCGCCCTCCCCCAAGCTCTCGACTTCGCTCGAGCAGGGCGGTGCCCCCAGCCCGTACTCATACGACGCGCTCCATGTCCCGGGACTTCCCGTCGCGCACGACGACCTCGCGGTCGGAGTACGCGGCCACCCGCGCCTCGTGCGTGACGAGGACGACGGCGGCGTTGGTGGACCGGGCGGCCTCGGTGAGCAGCTCCATCACCCGCTCACCGTTGAGCGAGTCCAGCGCGCCGGTCGGCTCGTCGGCGAACAGCACCCGCGGGCCGGTGACCAGTGCCCGGGCCACGGCGACCCGCTGGCCCTGACCGCCGGACACCTCGCCGGGCCGCTTCTTGCGGACGTCGTCGACCTCGAGGCGCTCCATCCAGGTCAGCGCGGCCCGCTCGGCCTCCTTGCGGGGCGCGCCGTTCAGCCGCAGCGGCAGGGCGACGTTCTCCACGCAGGTGAGCTCCGGCACGAGCTGCCCGAACTGGAAGACGAAGCCGAACTCGGAGCGGCGCAGCGCGCTGCGCTCGGCGTCGCTCATGGCGGTCAGCTCACGCCCGTCGTACATGATCGACCCGGAGTCGGGGGTGACGATCCCGGCGAGGCAGTGCAGCAGCGTCGACTTGCCCGAGCCCGAGGGTCCCATCACGGCGACGACCTCGCCGGGGTGGATGGAGAAGGCGGCGCCGTCGAGCGCGGGGGTCGGACCGTAGGCCTTGCGCAGGTCCTGCGCGGTGAGCAGGGAGCCGGGGGGAGGAGGCACGGTCATCGGGTCACCGCCGCACGGAGCTTGTCGAGACGCGCCGCGGTCAGTTCCAGCCAGCGCAGGTCGGCCTCGAGGTGGAACAGGGCGTGGTCGCAGATGAGCTGGTCGGCGAGATCGCCCTTGCGCTTGCGGTCGGTGAGGATCCGCATGCCGCGCAGATGCTCCGAGCGTTGCGTGTCGAGGATGTCGGCGGCGTCCCGGCTGGTGAGCAGCGCCAGGACGACCTTGGTGTAGAGCGTCGACTGGAGGTACGGCTCCGGCTTCTCCGGTGTGGCGAGCCAGCGCTCGACATCGGTGATGCCGGCCTCGGTGATCGCGTACCGCTTCCGCTCGGGGCCGCCGCCGGCCTCGATGCCGTCGACTTCGACGAGCCCGTTCTTCAGCAGGCGGGACATCGTCGAGTAGACCTGGCCGTAGTGCAGCGGCCGGTCGTGACCGAACTTCTCGTCGAAGGCCCGCTTCAGGTCGTAACCGTGACGCGGGCCGGACTCCAGGAGCCCCAGGAGGGTGTGACCGATGGACATGCGGAGCACTCTACACACGGTGTATACGCGATGTGTATACGCGGAGTGCGCAGTTCGTGCCGGGGTGTGCGGAGGCGCAGGTGGGGGCCGATTGTCACGGTTCTGCTACCGGGGCCGGCCCCGTCCGGAGTCCGCGGACGGGGCCGTTCAGGCCGACGGGGGTCCGGAGGCGGAGCCCCCGGGCGGCCGCCCGCGGCGGGGAAGGGGCCCGGTGTCACCGGGCAGCCTCCCCGCCTCGGCCAGCGCTCGCCGCAGCAGGAACTCGATCTGCGCGTTGGCGGAGCGCAGCTCGTCGTTGGCCCAGCGCGCCAGCGCCTCGTACACCGACGGGTCCAGTCGCAGCAGGACCTGCTTGCGCTGCGGCCGGCCCTGGGGGGCCGAACCCCCGGACGGAGTCGTCACTGGTAGAGCGTCCCGGTGTTGAGGACCGGCTGCGCGGAGCGGTCACCGCACAGCACCACCATCAGATTGGACACCATCGCCGCCTTCCGTTCGGGGTCCAGTTCCACGATGTCCTGCTCGGCGATCCGCGTGAGCGCCGACTCGACCATGCCCACGGCGCCCTCCACGATCTGCTGCCGCGCCGCCACGACCGCGCCGGCCTGCTGCCGCTGGAGCATCGCCGAGGCGATCTCGGGGGCGTACGCGAGGTGGGTGAAGCGGGACTCGATGATCTGCACACCGGCCGCCTCCACGCGCGCGTGCAGCTCGACGGCGAGCTTCTCGGTGATCTCCTCGGCGTTGCCGCGCAGCGAGAGGCCGTTCTCGTCGTGGGCGTCGTAGGGGTACTCGATGGCGATGTGCCGCACGGCCGCCTCGGTCTGGGTGGAGACGAACTCGATGTAGTCGTCGACCTCGAAGGTGGCCTGGGCGGTGTCCTCCACCCGCCACACCACGACCGCGGCCAGCTCGATCGGGTTGCCGTAGGCGTCGTTCACCTTCAGGACGGCGGTCTCGTGGTTGCGCACCCGCGTCGATATCTTCCTGCGCGAGGTGAGGGGGTTCACCCAGCGCAGCCCGTCCTGCCGGATCGTGCCCCGGTAGCGGCCGAAGAGCTGCACCACCCGCGCCTCGCCCGGCGCCACCATGTTCAGCCCGCACATGGCGAGGAACGCGGCGGCGGCGACCAGGACGCCGGCGATGATCAGTGCGGCCTTGGCGCCGGCCCCGGTGACCGCCGTGGCGGCGGCGATCAGCGCCGCGCCGATGAGCAGTCCGACCAGTCCGAGCAGCAGTGCCAGCCCGCCGCCGATGCTGTGCGCCGCGAACTCCCGTACGCGTGGCGCCGGCATCTCGGGCACGTCGGCCGTGACCTGCGTGTCGTGTGTGGACATGGGTGATCCCCCGTTTCTCCGGGTGCCCGCCGAGCGGCTAGCACCTGCCTAGCTAAGTGATATCACTTTACCCCGAGACGGCAACCTCACGCCCCTCTCGCACGTCGGTTCCGTTGAGGCGGGTGCTGATTGTCACGCCCGTAAAGGCCGGATCAGCGGCCCTTTGTCACAGCTTCCGGTGTTAGCTTTCTGAGCTGACCTGAGCGGCGAACTGGTGTGGCTGAAGAGCACACACGAACGAAGCGGAGCGGAACGGACGCATGGGACGAGCGGAAGAAAGACGCGCACGACAGCGCGGTGGGCGCCGTGCGGCACCCAAGGGCCGCCGTTCGTCGGGCGCGGCCGGCCGCGGCGGCATACGCCGCCTCTTCACCTGGAAGAAGATCCTCGGCACGTTCTTCGGCCTCTGCCTGCTCGGCATGGGCGCCTTCATCGTGCTGTACATGGTGATCGACATCCCCGAGGGGAACGCCGACGCCGAGCTGCAGGGCAACGTCTACAAGTACAGCGACGGCTCGATCATGGCCCGCAAGGGCTACAACCGCGAGATCGTCGACCTCGCCAAGGTGCCCAAGGACGTCCAGCGCACCTTCGTCGCCGCCGAGAACAAGTCGTTCTACAAGGACTCGGGCGTCGACCTCAGGGGCACCGCGCGCGGTGTGCTCAACACGCTCTCCGGCAAGGGCGCGCAGGGCGGTTCCACGATCACCCAGCAGTACGTCAAGAACTACTACCTGTCCCAGGAGCAGACCGTCAGCCGCAAGCTGAAGGAACTGGTCATCTCCCTGAAGCTGGACCGGGAGAAGTCCAAGGACTACATCCTCGCCGGCTACATCAACACCAGCTACTACGGCCGCGGCGCCTACGGCATCCAGGCCGCCGCGCAGGCCTACTACCGCGTCGACGCCGAGGACCTCACCGTCGAGCAGGGCGCGTACCTCGCCGCGCTGCTCCAGGCGCCGAACCAGTACGACTGGGCGATCGCCAGCGACACCGGCAAGGAACTCGTCCAGGAGCGCTGGAACTACGTCCTGAACAACATGGTCGAGCAGAAGTGGCTGGACCGGGCCGACCGCCGGAGCATGAAGTTCCCCGTTCCCGAGGAGCCCAAGGCCGCCCCCGGCATGGAGGGCCAGGCCGGGTACCTGGTGGAGGCGGCCAACACAGCGATCAAGCAGCAGCTCGTCGCCCAGGGCACCGCCGAGGACATGAAGCAGGCCGACGCCATGCTGGACCTCGGCGGCTACACCGTCACGCTCAACATCGACAAGAAGAAGCAGAAGGCGCTGGAGGAGGCGGTCAAGACCAAGCTCACCAGCAGGCTCGACCCCGACAAGCGCGAGGTCGACGCCGACGTCCAGGCCGGCGCCGTGTCCGTGAACCCCAAGACGGGCGCGGTCGTGGCGATGTACGGCGGCGTGGACTACGTGAAGCACTACCGGAACAACGCCACCCGCGACGACTACCAGGCCGCCTCGACCTTCAAGCCGGTGATCCTCGCCGCGGCCGTGGACCAGGACGCCGAGACGCAGGACGGCGTGCCGATCACGGCGAACACGATCTACGACGGCACAAGCGAGCGCCCCGTGATGGACGACGGCCGCAAGGTCGGCTTCGCGCCGCCCAACGAGGACGACAGGAGTTACGGAGACATCACCGTCCAGGAGGCGATGAACAAGTCCGTCAACTCGGTCTTCGCGCAGATGGGCATCGACGTCGGCATGACCGAGGTGGTCGAGACCGCGGGCGAACTCGGCATGGAGACCGAGGGCATGGAGGCCGTGCCCGCGCAGACCCTGGGCAGTATGGGCGCGAGCCCGCTGGAGATGGCCGGCGTCTACGCCACCCTCGACAACCACGGCAAGAAGGTCACCCCGGCCGTCGTGAAGTCGGTCGAGCACAAGGACCGCCAGGTCGAGTTCCCCGACCCGATCGGTGAGCAGGTCATCAGCCGCGAGGCCGCCGACACGGTGACCTCCGTGCTCACCGGCGTGGTCGACGACGGTACGGCCCGGCAGTCCGTGCGGGAGAACCCGCTGCGCAACGGCCAGCAGGTCGCCGGCAAGACGGGTACGTCCGACAACAACAAGTCGGCCTGGTTCACCGGCTTCACCCCCGAACTGGTCACCTCGGTCGGTCTGTTCGGTGAGGACTCGAAGACGTTCGCCCAGGTCCCGATGTACCGGGCGGCCGGCGTCGACTACCGCGTCAACGGCGGTGGCCCCCCGGCGGAGATCTGGGCCGCGTACACCTTCGGCGTCATGGACGAGGTCACCGAGTTCGACCTGGACACCAAGCAGGGCGCCGCGGTGAAGCCGAGCGGCTCGCCGTCGGTCTCGCAGTCGCCGTCCCGGACGCCGAGCGAGGAGCCGACGACCGAGGAACCGGCCACCGAGGAACCCTCCGAGACCCCGTCCCGGACGCCGACGTCGGAGCCGCCCACCCAGACGCCGACGTCGGAGCCGCCGACGAAGACGCCCTCCCCACCGCCGACGCTCGAACTTCCGGGCGACCCGGACGACCCGGACGACCCGGGCGACGAGCAGGAACAGTAGGAGAAGACGCAACAGTTGAAGCGGGCCCGACGGTTCACCCGACGTTCACCCGAATGTCACCGTGGCGGGCCCGCTCGACGGAACCGCCCTATCGTGGTGCGCATGCTTCAGCAGCAGAACACCCGCACCCGTCTCGTCCGTGATGCCCGAATACGGGAGACGGAGCCCCGGGTGAACCCTCTGGACCGGTACCGCGCGTCGCTCTACGACGCGATACGGAACATGGGCGCCTACGGAGCGAAGGCAGAGGCGGAAAGGCACACGGACGGTGGTGATGGCCTCAGGTCCTGACCCGTACTCGGAGGAACCCCGCGGGCGCACCACGGGGGACAAGTACTTCAAGGAGTTCGTGAGGCTCGTGCACGTGAGCCTGCGGAGCTGGTGGTGGGGCGAACCGTTGGCCGCGACGTTCGGCGGGGCCGGCGGGGCCTGGCTCGGTCACGACGACGACCTGCCACTGGACGAGGTGATGGGTGTCGCCGTCTCCATGGTGGGTGTCATCATCGGATCCGTGTTCGCCATCCTCGCGATGATCACACGCGCCTGCGACAACTCGTTCCTGAAGAAGGCGAGAAAAGCGGGCCTGCTGCCCGTCGTGCACTACCTGTGGCCGTTCTTCACCATCATCGCGATGGGGGTCCTGTCCATCCTCTTCCTGATGGTGGTGGCCGGTATATCCGAGGACGCCCCGGTGGCTCTGCGCATGACGGCCGGTGCGGCAGCGGGCTTCTGCGTCCTGTGGACGCTGGCCGGACTGCTCCCCGCGCTGGGGGCGCTCATCGTCTTCACCCGCCTCATCGAGAAGACCTCCGGCATACAGGAATGACGTCGGCGGAAACGAAGCCGGCGCGGAAGCGCGTACCGCGTCTCCCGCACCGGTCGGTCGTGGCTCCCCGCGTCACTCGTCGACGTTGAGCACCAGGTGGATGTGACGGCCCTCGATGGTGATGGAGCCGTCGCCGTAGGCGGAGCGGTAGTGGCCGGTTCCGCCGGTGATGGCGGTCTTGGACGTCACCCGCTCCGGCGGGCTGTACCTGATCATGTCGCTGAGCGTCAGGGTGCCGTTCGCCATGCGCAGCACGCGGGTGCACTGCGCGGTCACCTCGTGGCCCCGGACCTTGACCGCCACACAGTCCGACTGGCCGTCACCGACGTGCCGGAGCTGACGCCCCTTCTCCGCGTCCGTGTGCTTGGCGTACAGATCCAGGTGGTTCGTCCAGGCGTCGCCGGTCGAGACGCCCTGGGCCGGCCAGGTGTCGAGCCGGCTGATGCCGAGGAACTCGACCCTCTCGGTGTCGATCTCGTCCTTCTCCTCGGCGGCGTGCGCCAGGGTCGGGAAGAGGGCGAGCGTGGCGGCGAGGGCGGTGACGGCAACCCCGCGGACAGCCGATGTGATCACGGAACCTCCAGTCCGGGCGGGGTCAGTCATCGACGGAAAGGTCGAAGTGGACGCGGTTGCCCTCGAGGGTGATGTAGCCCTCGCCCTCGGCGTCGTTGTAGACGCCCGTGCCACCCGCGATGGCGGTCTTGCTGGTGATCCGCTTGTCGTCCTTGCGGCTGATCATGTCGTGGAGGGTGATCTCCCCGTCATGCATGCGCAGGACCCGCGTGCACTGGGCGGTGACCTTCTTGCCGACTTCGACGGCGGTGCACCGGGTGCCGGCGTCGCCGACGTGCTTGTTGTCGAGCGAGTACAGGTGCATGTACGTGGTCCAGGTGTCGCCCGCCTTGAGCTTCTTGGGGCTCGTGTCGGTCTCGACGACTCCGACGAGCTGCAACCGCACGACGTCTTCGTCCCCGACGTCTGCGGCAGCCTGCGAGGTGAACGAGAAGGAGAGGGCTGCGGCCAGAGCGCCGACGGTCAGGGCGCTGCGGACGGTGGCAGAGGGCATGAATCCTCCAGGTGTGCTGTGGACGCTCGGCATGGAGGAGCGTCGGTGACGCATTCCACGCACTGGGGCCCTGCCGCGCAACGCACCGTGCGCGGCGGACCACGCGAACCACTCGAACAGCGGCACGCCCCGTACCCCTTGCGGTCGCCTGCGCGCCGCCGTCGTGTCCGCGGGTGCGGGCCCGTCGTCACCGTGTTCGCGGGTGCGGGCCTGTCGTCACCGTGTTCGCGGGTGCGGGCCTGTCGTCACCGTGTTCGCGGGTGCGGGCCTGTCGTCACCGTGTTCGCGGGTGCGGGCCTGTCGTCACCCGT
>NZ_JBEZBE010000028.1:0-11665 GCF_040646935.1 Streptomyces sp. NPDC044984 | reverse complement strand
CCGTGTTCGCGGGTGCGGGCTCGTCACCACCGTGCCCCGCATACGTGAGCCCGCCGCCCCGGCCACCGGTCACCGCCTGTCCCGGGGGCGCGCGACCCGTGGCGTTCGGGTGCCGGGCAGGGGCCCCGGGCCGGTACGGGCCGGTCACGGGCGGCATCGGGGCCGGTCCCGCCCGGCCCCGCCCGACCCCCGATCACCGCTTCCCGGCCCGGGGGATCAGCCGCGGTTCAGCTCGAACCACACCACCTTGCCCGTGCTCAGCCGGGTCGCGCCCCAGCGCCGGGCCAGCCGGTTCACCAGGTACAGCCCGCGCCCGCCCTCGTCCGTGGCGCGCGCCTGCCGCAGCCGCGGCAGCTGCGGCACGTCGTCGCCGACCTCGCAGCGCAGCACGTCGGTGCGCAGCAGCCGCAGCGTGACCGGCCGCGTGGCGTACCGCACGGCGTTGGTCACCACCTCGCTGACGAGCAGCTCCACCGAGTCGCTCAGCTCCTCCAGACCCCAGCGGGACAGGGCGCGCCGGGCCAGCCGGCGGGCCCGGCCGGGGGCCGCGTCCTCCGGCTCCAGGAACCAGTACGCCACGTCGCTCGGCGCGATCCCGTCGAAGCGGGCGGCGAGCAGCGCGATGTCGTCGTCCCGGTCGCCCGGACCGAGCATGTCGAGCACCTCGTCGCACAGCGCCTCAAGGGGCGGCGGATGATCGGGCCCGGTCAGCTGCGCGGTCGCGGCGAGCTTCTCCCGCAGCTGCTCGATGCCGGTCCACACGTCCCGCAGCCGGGACTCCACCAGGCCGTCGGTGTACAGCAGCAGGGTCGCCCCGGCGGGCGCGTCCAGCTCCACGGCCTCGAAGTCCACCCCGCCCACACCGATCGGCGCGCCCGCCGGCACCCGCAGCACCTCGGCCCGGCCGCCCAGCTCCAGCAGGACGGGCGGCGGATGACCGGCGTTGGCGATGGTGATGCGGTGCGACACCGGGTCGTACACCGCGTACAGGCAGGTCGCCATGCGGTCCACGCCGAGCCGCTGCGCCTGTTCGTCGAGGTGGTGCAGCACCTCCTGCGGGGGCAGGTCGAGCCCGGCCAGGGTCTGCGCGGTGGTGCGCAACTGGCCCATGATCGCCGCCGACGTCATGGAGTGCCCCATCACGTCACCGACCACCAGCGCGACCCGGCTGCCCGGCAGCGGGATGGCGTCGTACCAGTCGCCGCCGACCCGCGCGGTCTCCGCGGCCGGCAGGTACCGGGACGCCAGCCGCACGCCGGTGCAGCGCGGCAGGTGCTCCGGCAGCATCGTGCGCTGCAGCTCGTCCGCGATGTACGCCTCCCGCCCGTACAGCACCGCCTTGTCGATGCCCAGCGCGCTGTGCGTGGCCAACTGCGCGGCGACCAGCAGGTCGTCGGCCTCGAACGGGATGCGCTCCGGACGGCGCAGGAACAGCGCCGCGCCGATCACCCGCCGCCGGCCGCGCAGCGGCGCGAGGATCGCCCGCTGCCCGTCCGGCACGGCCGACGCGCCCTCCTCGCCGAGGAGTTCGGGCAGCGCGGCGCGGGCCGCGGGCGCGTCCGTGAACACCGGCCGTACGCCGCGCAGCACCTCGGCGAGCGCGCTGCCGGGCCGTACGGTGCACAGCTCCGCGCCGAGCGAGTCCAGCTCGGACGGCTCCGGCGGGGCGACCGGTGTGAACCCGCCCTCGGTGTCCCGCTCGGCCGGGATCCGGTCGGTGCGGCGCAGCCGCAGCACCAGCGGACCGGTGGGCCGCTCGTCGCCGACCGGCAACGGATCGCGCAGGTAGACCAGGATGGCGTCGGAGAAGGTGGGCACGGTGGCCCGGCACAGCCCCATCACGATCTCGTCCAGGTCGATGCCGCGGGCGATCCGCCGGGTCGCGGCGCCGACGAACCGCAGCCGGTCCCCGTCCCGGCGCATCGGCGTGGGCCGGCCGGGCTGGGCGACCTGCCCGGTGCGCCGCTCCTTGCCGTCGGGACCCACGGCCGGCTGCACCGGGATGCCCTCGGGCGCGGGACGCGGCCGGTGCGTGTCCGGCCCGGCGCCCTGCCCGGCACCCGGCTGCGAGTGCTCGGAGCCCGGATCCGGCACCGGGTCCTGGCCCGTGTCCCCGGGCGTCACCGTGCCCGGCGACCCCGGGGACGCGGCCCCGGACGCGGGAGGCTCACCGCCGGAGCGGCTCTGAACGGGTAAGGCGGGCCCCGTGCCCGGCACACGCGCCGGTGTCGGGGTACGCAGGAGCGCCCCGCGGGGATCCGTGGGGTCGACGCCCGGCTGCGGGCGTTCGAAAGAGGTCGGCTGCTCCGTCACGCGTGTCGAGTCCATCCGTCCGGCGCACGCCGTGCGCGCGGTTCGTCCCGCCGAAACTCCGATACCCGGAATACGTGCCCCCGGAACGGATTTTCCGCGTGGTCAGAGGTTGTTCCTGTGCCGTTGGCCGGCCGTTCCCGGCCGGCACCGGTGTTTCCGTACCCCTCGCTCACGTCCTGCCGCCCCTCGGTGACGATCGGTCAAGCCCGGTGCGCGCTCCGGTGGTTGCTGCCCCGCACCCTTGCGGAGGACGATCCTACGTTTCCCGCCCGGGGGTGCAGCAAGGGTCTCACGAGGACACATGCGCGGGAGTGCGGTCCCAGTCCTGTGGCAGTGACGGTACCGTCCACGACGGGTCCGGGCGCCAGTTCTCCCACCCGTCCGCGAACGGCGGCCCCCAGGCCTCGATCACCTCCGTCGCGGCCCGCCCGGCCGCCCGCACCCTCCCGGCCAGCGCGGAGTCCACCAGGCCGTCCCGCCGGGCCTGGTCGAACTCGTCCTCGTCGCGCCAGTGCCGGCTCCGGTCCGGGTGCACGGAGATGTCCAGGAAATGGTCCTCGGAGTCCACTCCGCCCGCCCAACGGACCAGCGGCTCCTCCAGGTTCACGTACCAGTTCTTGAACCGCCAGCCCGGGTCCCAGAACAGCCACACCGACCAGGGCTCGCCGGGCCGGGCCAGCTTCAGCACACCGGTGCCGAACCAGCGGTCCCGCTGCACCGTGCGCGGCTTGGTGTACCGGGTGCCGAGCGGTTCCTGGTGCACGGGAGTGCCGTCGGCGAGCACCGGCTTCACGCACTCGGTGCCGGGCGCCAGCCACACCGCGAGCAGCTCCGGGCCGTCGCGCACGACCGTGACGGGGCGCGCGATGTGAATGCGCGCGCCACCGTTCTCCCGGTACCGCCACAGGATCTGTGTCCCGGGCGCCCAGAATCCCGCCGTCCCGCCCGCTTCCCCGCGCATCGTCGCTCCGCCCTCCGCCATGGCCAGATAGTAGGTGCCGTACGCGTACGACGCTGCGGCCCCCGTCACGGTTCACGCCCGGCGCGCGAGGCTTTACGGGCGCGTCATCCGCAGGACGTCCAGCGCCTCGTCGAGCTGTTCCACGGTGAGGTCGCCGCGTTCGACGTAACCGCCCTCCAGGACCACCTGCCGGATCGTCTTCCGCTCGGCCAGGGACTTCTTGGCGACCTTGGCGGCCTCCTCGTAGCCGATGTACTTGTTGAGCGGGGTGACCACCGACGGCGAGGACTCGGCGTACTCCCGGGCCCGTTCGCGGTGCGCGACGATCCCGTCGACCGTGCGGTCGGCGAGCAGCCGGGAGACGTTCGCGAGCAGCCGCACCGACTCCAGGACGTTCTTCGCGATGACCGGCAGCATCACGTTGAGTTCGAAGTTGCCGGAGGCGCCCGCGGCGGCGACGGTCGCGTCGTTGCCGGTCACCTGCGCGCAGACCATGAGCACGGCCTCCGGGACGACCGGGTTGACCTTGCCGGGCATGATCGAGGAGCCGGGCTGGAGGTCGGGCAGGCTGATCTCCGCGAGGCCGGTGCGCGGTCCGGAGGACATCCACCGCAGATCGTTGGCGATCTTCGTCAGCCCGACGGCGATCGTGCGCAGCTGCCCGCTGGTCTCCACGATGCCGTCCCGGGCGCCCTGCGCCTCGAAGTGGTCGCGGGCCTCAGTCAGCGGCAGCCCGGTCGCGCGGGCGACCTCCTCGATGACGGCGGCGGAGAACCCCGGCGGGGTGTTGATGCCGGTGCCGACGGCGGTCCCGCCCAGCGGCAGCTCGGCGAGGCGCGGCAGGGAGGCGTTCAGCCGCTCGATCCCGTACCGCACCTGGGCCGCGTACCCGCCGAACTCCTGGCCCAGCGTCACCGGTGTGGCGTCCATCAGGTGGGTCCGCCCGGACTTCACCACGTCGGCGAACTCCCCGGCCTTGCGCTCCAGGGACGCGGCGAGGCGGTCGAGCGCCGGGATCAGGTCGCGGGTGACGGCGGCGGTGGCGGCGATGTGGATCGACGAGGGGAAGACGTCGTTGGACGACTGCGAGGCGTTGACGTGGTCGTTGGGGTGCACGTCCCGGCCCAGACGCTCGGCGGCGAGCGTCGCGAGGACCTCGTTGGTGTTCATGTTGGACGAGGTCCCGGACCCGGTCTGGAACACGTCCACCGGGAAGTGCTCGTCCCACCGGCCCTCGGCGACCTCGCCTGCGGCCTCCTGGATCGCCTCGGCGATGTCCTCGTCCAGCACCCCGAGCCGGGCGTTCACCCTGGCCGCGGCGCCCTTGATGCGGGCGAGGGCCTCGATGTGGGCGCGTTCCAGGCGCTGCCCGGAGACCGGGAAGTTCTCCACGGCGCGCTGGGTCTGCGCGCGCCACTTGGCGTCGGCCGGTACCTTCACCTCCCCCATGGAGTCGTGCTCGACGCGGTAGTGCCGGTCGTCGTCCGTGGTCGTCATCGTCGTACCTCCGAGGATGCACAGCAGTGGTGTCCGACGAGCGTATTCCCGGACGGCCGCCGCCCCGCCGCAGGAGGAGCGCGGCGGGGCGGCGGTTCCGTGGGGGGAGGTCAGCCGCTTTGGAGGGTGACGTCGTCCAGGAGGAAGCTCGTCTGCAGGGAGGAGTCCTCACTGCCGGTGAACGTCAGGGTCACCGTCTGCCCGGCGTACGCCGACAGGTCGACCGAGCGCTGCACGTAGCCGCTGCCGGCGTTGGCGTTGGACAGGGTGGCGAGCGTGGTGCCGCCGGCCCTGACGGTGAACCTGTCGTACACGGTCGAGCCGGACTCGTCGGTGTCGATGTGCAGCCAGTAGCTCAGCGACGCCCGGGAGCACCCGGCCGGCACGGTCACCGTCTGGCTGATCGACTCGGTGCTCGTGGACCCGTTCCCCGAGAGCCAGGCGAACCGGCTCCCGCTGTGGGCCGACTGGCCCGTGTGGGCGCCGATGGCCCCGGTGGTCCCGGTCCACGGCGAGGTGCCGCTCTCGAACCCGCCGTTGGCGACGGCGCCTGCGGTGTCGCAGTCACCGCCGCCGGTGCCGGTGTCCACGGCCCGCTGCCAGAGCGTGTACGCGATGCCGTCGGACGCGCGGTCCAGGCCGGTGGTGTTGATGTTGGTGAGGGTGTCGCAGGAGGAGTGGTAGCAGGGGTCGTACGCCCTGCTCGCGGTGCCGCCCCACTTGGCGGCCTGCGCGGAGGTCTTGCGGGCGCTGGCGCCCATCGCGTAGCCCGAGGTGGGGATGGAGTACTGCTCGAAGGAGTAGTCGTCGCTGCGCCCCGCGCCCTCGGTGTTCTCCTCGGGCTGGAGCCCGAGGGAGTCCCAGTACGCCTTCATCGGCGCGGCGGCCGAGGAGGTGATGTGGTTGATGAAGTAGCCGCCGTTGGTGGAGGCGATCATGTCGAAGTTGTAGTACGCCTTGATCTTCGCGCGCTCGGTGGACGGCAGTGAACGGACGTAGAAGTCGGACCCGTTGAGGCCCTGTTCCTCGTCGGTCCACCAGGCGAAGCGGACCCGGTTGCGCATGGTCGGGTTCTGCTGGGCGAGCGTCAGGGCGTTCTCGAGCAGGGCGGCGGAGCCGGAGCCGTTGTCGTTCATGCCGGGCCCGGCGGAGACGCCGTCGAGGTGGGCGCCGAACATGTACACGTTGTTCGCGTCGCCCTTGGGCCACTCGGCGATCAGGTTGGGCCCGGCCCCGCTGGTGCAGCCGGAGGTGCACGGCTGCTCGGTGACGGTGTATCCGGCGGCTTGCAGCTTGCCCTTCACATAGGTGACGGAGTCGCGGTAACCCTGGCCGGTGGAGCGGCGGTTGCCGCCGTTCCGGCCGGCGATGGCGCTCAGTTCATTGAGGTGCGCCTTCACCTTGTTGACGTCGACGTCGGGCGCGGCACTGAGGGTGGTGTCCGCGGTGTGTACGGAGTCGGCGGCCACGGCGGGGAGTGTTCCGCAGCCGAGCACGACGGCGAGCGAGACGCCCGCCACGGCGAGTCTTCGTTTCACCTGGTCTCCTCCGGGAGGTGGCCGTGGGGTGGGCCACACGGGACTGACATGGCATGAGCATGTCGGAGTGGCGAGAAGACTCACAGTGATGGTTGGGCCAGTCAACGGAACGGGCAGGGCTGAGGCTTGATTGTCCGAAAGAAGTACACGGGGTCCGCTATCCGGACAGCAGTGATCCGCCCCGCCACCCCCTCCCGTCCTGACCAGGGGCGCTGCCCCGGACCCCCGCTCCTCAGACGCCGGAGAGGCTGAAATCAGTCCGTCCGGCGTCTGAGGACGAGGCCCGCGCGGGGTCGAAAGGGAGCTGGGGCGCAGCCCTCGAGAGGGGACGGGAAGGGGCGGCGGGGGCGGAAACCCACTCCCGCCGCACCGGAGGGGCTACGCCAGCCCGGGCCCCCGCACCGGAATCGACGTGAACGTCGGCTGCTGCGGCGAAGGATCCTGGAAGAAGTCGTTCCCCTTGTCGTCGACCACGATGAACGCGGGGAAGTCCTCCACCTCGATCCTCCACACCGCCTCCATCCCGAGCTCCTCGTACTCGACGACCTCGACCTTCTTGATGCAGTCCTGCGCGAGCCGGGCCGCCGGTCCGCCGATCGACCCCAGGTAGAACCCGCCGTGCGCGTCGCACGCGTCGGTCACCTGCTTGCTCCGGTTCCCCTTCGCCAGCATCACCTTGGACCCGCCGGCCGCCTGGAACTGCTCCACGTACGAGTCCATGCGCCCGGCCGTCGTCGGCCCGAAGGACCCCGACGCGTACCCCTCCGGCGTCTTCGCGGGCCCCGCGTAGTACACCGGGTGGTCCTTCAGGTACTGCGGCATCTCCTCACCCGCGTCCAGCCGCTCCTTGATCTTGGCGTGCGCGATGTCGCGCGCCACGACCAGCGGTCCGGTCAGCGAGAGCCGGGTCTTGACCGGGTACTTGGTCAGCTCGGCGAGGATCTCGTCCATCGGCTGGTTGAGATCGATCCTGACGACGTCGCCCTCCGACTCGAGCTGCTCGTCCGTCGTCTCCGGAAGGAAGCGCGCCGGGTCGGTCTCCAGCTGCTCCAGGAACACGCCCTCGGCGGTGATCTTCGCGACCGCCTGGCGGTCGGCGGAGCAGGAGACGGCGATCGCGACCGGGCACGACGCCCCGTGCCGGGGCAGCCGCACCACCCGCACGTCGTGGCAGAAGTACTTGCCCCCGAACTGCGCCCCGATCCCGATCTTCTGCGTCAGCTCGAAGACCTTCTCCTCCAGCTCCCTGTCCCGGAAGCCGTGCCCGAGCGGCGACCCCTCGGAGGGGATCTCGTCCAGGTAGTGCGCGGAGGCGTACTTCGCGGTCTTCAGCGCGTACTCGGCCGACGTGCCGCCGACGACGATCGCCAGGTGGTACGGCGGACAGGCGGCCGTGCCCAGCGAACGGATCTTCTCCTCCAGGAACTTCATCATGGAGGCCTCGTTCAGGACCGCCTTGGTCTCCTGGTAGAGGAACGACTTGTTGGCCGACCCGCCGCCCTTGGCCATGAACAGGAACTTGTACGCGCCGCCGTCCGTCGCGTACAGCTCGATCTGCGCGGGGAGGTTGGAACCGGTGTTCTTCTCCTCCCACATGGTGAGCGGAGCCATCTGCGAGTAGCGCAGGTTCAGGTTCTGGTACGCGTCGTAGATGCCCCGGGACAGGGCCTCCTCGTCACGCCCCTCCGTCAGCACGTTCTGCCCGCGCTTGCCCATGACGATCGCCGTACCGGTGTCCTGGCACATCGGCAGCACGCCCGCCGCCGCGATGTTCGCGTTCTTCAGCAGGTCGAGCGCCACGAACTTGTCGTTGCCCGACGCCTCGGGGTCGTCGATGATGCGGCGCAGCTGCGCCAGGTGGGCCGAGCGCAGATAGTGCTGGATGTCGTGGACGGCCTCCTCGGCGAGCTTGCGCAGCGCCTCCGGCTCCACCTTGAGGAACGTCCGCCCGTCGGCCTCGAAGGTGGAGACACCTTCGGAGGTCACCAGCCGGTAGGGGGTGGTGTCCTCCCCCATGGGGAGCAGATCGGCGTACTCGAACTCAGGCATCTCGCCCATTCCTCACTCGACAGACGGCCGCCCGCCGACGTTGGCGGGCGCCCCCAGCGTAGGACCTGCTCCTCGTGGCGGACTTGTGAGGTTGTCCTCAGTTGTCCCCACCGAGGGGTAGTCGCGATCTATCGCGTTTCGGTACGCTGGTGCCGTGGACCTTCAGAAGCACGCCCAGCAGCCGGACACGGCACCGCGGACGGCCGAGCTGCGCGCCTCCGACGCCGACCGGGACCGTATCGCCGACCTCCTGCGCGAGGCCCTCGCAGAGGGCCGCCTCACCGCCGACGAGCACGCGGAGCGCGTCGAGGGCGTGCTGGCCGCCAAGACGGTGGGGGAGCTGGAGGTGTTCATCCAGGACCTGCCGATAGCCCACCAACGGCGCGCGGCACACGCCTCCGTCCCCAGCCGCCCCACCGCGGGCGCGATCCCGATGGACCCCGACGACAACGTGGTCGCGGTGTTCAGCGCCGCCACCCGCAAGGGCCGCTGGCGCACCGGCCGCCGCATTCACGCGTACGCGATCTTCGGCAGCGTCGAGATCGACCTCAGCGAGGCGCTGTTCGACCACCAGCAGGTCATGATCAAGGCGTTCTCCGTGTTCGGCAGCGTCGAGATCCGCGTCCCGGAGAACGTGTCGCTGCGCGGCATGGGCGGCGGCGTGCTCGGCGCCTTCGAGGTGGACACGCTCGACGCGACCGACGACGAGGCCCCGGTGGTCTACGTCGACGGCTGGGCGGTGCTGGGCAGCGTCGAGGCGCGGCCCAAGCGCGGCAAGCTCGTGGCGGACATCCTCGACCGGGTGCAGCGCACGGTCGACAGGAGCATGCGCAAACACCTGGGCCACTGACGTACGGATCGGAACTCAGTGCATAGGCGCGCGCACATCGGGTAAGCCTTGCTGCATCGTGTCTCGCTTGCGAAGCCGTCGTCAGGAGTAGACCGTGCTGCAACCGCCGCATTCGTCCCTGCAGATAGCCGCTGTTCCGGCCCAGCGAGCGACAGCGCGGGACAGGGACCAGGACGCCCCCTGGCACACCGAGGCGGTGTGCCGGCGCGACGAGGCGGGGCTGTTCTTCGCACCCTCGAAGGAACCCACCGCCGCCCGGCTCTCCCGCGAGGAGGCGGCCAAGCGCGTCTGCGCCCGCTGCCCGGTGATGGTCGAGTGCCGCGAGCACGCCCTGCTCCAGCCCGAGCCCTACGGCGTCTGGGGCGGCCTCACCGCCGCCGAACGCCGCGTGGTCCTGGCCCGCCGCAGGCGCCGCGAGATGGAACTGAAGAAGACCCCCCGCCCGGGCCGCATCGCGGCGGCGGGCTGACACGAACACGCGCAACGAGCAAGGCGCCCCCTCCGCACAGGGGGCGCCTTCTCACACCGGCCGGGGGCGGCTCACCTCAGGGGCGCGGGCTGCGACACATGCGGCTCCGCCGCGTGGGCGCGACCAGCCGCAGCGCACCCGCACTCACCTACGCGCCGCAGGCCCCCGCACCGAAGTGACGTTTCACTTGGCCCGGTCGAAGTCGATCGCGCTGTAAGCCCGCAGCTTGCTGAGCCGGTGCTCGGAGTCGATCCTCCGCACCGTCCCCGACTTGGACCGCATCACGATGGAATCGGTCGTGGCCGTCTCCGACCGGTACCGCACCCCGCGCAGCAGCTCACCGTCGGTGATGCCCGTCGCCACGAAGAACACGTTGTCCCCGGTGACCAGGTCCTCCGTGGTCAGTACCCGGTCGAGGTCGTGCCCCGCGTCGACCGCCCGCTGCCGCTCCTCGTCGTCCTTGGGCCACAGCTTGCCCTGGATGGTCCCGCCCAGGCACTTCACCGCGCAGGCCGAGATGATGCCCTCGGGGGTGCCGCCGACGCCGAGCAGCAGGTCGATGCCGGTGCCCTCGCGCAGCGCGAGGATGGAGCCGGCCACGTCGCCGTCGGAGATCAGCTTGATGCGCGCCCCGGTCTCCCGGATCTCCTTGATGATGCCCTCGTGCCGCGGCCGGTCGAGGATCACCACGGTGACGTCCTCGGGGGTGGCCCGCTTGGCCTTGGCGACCCGGCGGATGTTCACGTTCACCGGCGCGTCGATGTCGACGAAGTCGGCGGCCTCCGGCCCGGTGACCAGCTTGTCCATGTAGAACACGGCCGACGGGTCGAACATCGAGCCGCGCTCGGCGGCCGCCAGCACCGCGATGGCGTTCGACATGCCCTTGGCGGTCAGCGTCGTGCCGTCGATCGGGTCGACGGCGATGTCGCACTCCGGGCCGGTCCCGTCGCCCACGCGCTCCCCGTTGAAGAGCATCGGGGCCTCGTCCTTCTCGCCCTCGCCGATGACGACGACGCCGTTCATCGAGACGGTGGAGACGAGGGTGCGCATGGCGCGCACCGCGGCACCGTCGGCGCCGTTCTTGTCACCGCGCCCTACCCAGCGGCCCGCGGCCATCGCCGCGGCCTCGGTGACCCGTACGAGCTCCAGGGCGAGGTTGCGGTCGGGGGCCTCGGAGGGGACATCGAGCTCGGACGGCAGGTGATGGTGTTCGGTCATCGGAGCGCACCTTTCTGTACGACGACGGCCGGATGAGGGTGTGGGGCACGACTCTATCGCCAGTCCGACAAAATGAGCAGGGCCCCCCACGGATGAGCGCATCGGGCACCTGCGACGATAGGGGGCGTGGCAGGAACGAGCAGCGTGCAGAAAACGGCCCGGGACATGATCCTCTCCCTGGCGCTCATCATGCTCGTCGCGGGAGTGGTCTGGCTGTTCATCCCGCACGAGGACGGTGAACCCGACATCAAGCGGGTCGACTACCGGGTCGACCTGCTCACGGCCCGCCGGGCCGCCTCCTACCCCGTGGCCGCGCCCGAGGGGCTGCCCGAGACGTGGAAGCCCACCTCCGTCCGCTACCGGGGCGCCGAGTCCGAGGCCTGGCACCTCGGCTTCCACGCCCCCGACGGGGAGTACGTGGCGGTCGAGCAGTCCACGGGCAAGCGGTCGGAGTTCATCGAGGACAGGACGCAGGGCGCCGCGAAGACGGAGGCCACGCAGCGGATCGACGGCGAGACCTGGACGCGCTACGAGGGCGACCACTACGACGCGCTGGTGCTGGAGGGCACCGAGGGCTCGACCACGGTGGTGACGGGCACGGCGTCGTTCGGGCAGCTGGCGAGGATGGCCGGGGCGCTGCGCACGGAGTGAGGAAGACGCACAGGGGCGGGCCCCGTCGGATCGGCCGATCCGAGGCGTCGAGATGCTCCCGCATCGCGCGCAGGCAGTCGATCTGCTTCTCCTGCTCGGGCAGTGAGAAGAACGTGTTG
>NZ_JBEZBE010000027.1:0-128042 GCF_040646935.1 Streptomyces sp. NPDC044984 | reverse complement strand
AGTAGAGCTCGATGTCGGTGGTGTTCTCCCGGCCGACGGTGATGAACGGCATGGTGGTTGCTGCCTTCCTGGTGCGAGATGTGACGAGGGGGTGGGGTCGGGTGGTGTCAGCGGACCGTGCGGGCGGCCTGCTCGACGATGCGGGTCACGGCGCCGGGACGGGAGACGGACACCGCGTGCGAGGCGTCGATCTCGGTGGTGCGGGCGTGGGCGCGGTCCGACATGAAACGCTGGGCGGCCACGGGGATGTTGAGGTCCTCGGTGGTGACCAGGGACCAGGAGGGGATGGTCCTCCAGGCGGCCCGGGTGGACTTCTCCTCGAGCGCGGCGGCGGCGATCGGGCGCTGGCCCGCGGCCATCAGCCGGGCCTTGCCGGCCGGTACGTCCGCGGCGAACTGCTTGCGGAACTTGTCCTGCGCGATGTAGACGTCGGCGCCCCGACTGCCGTCCGGCAGCGTGTAGTTCACCGGGTCGATCACGTCGCCGAGGGTGCTGCCGGGGAACTTGTCCGTCAGCCCGAGCGAGCTCTCACCGGCGTCGGGCAGGAACGCGGCGATGTAGACGAGGGCCTTGACCTTGTCCTCCAGGCCGGCGGCGGCCTGGCTGATGACGGTGCCGCCGTAGGAGTGGCCGACCAGGACCACGGGCCCGTCGATGTGCTGGACGACACCGCGCAGGTGGGCGGCGTCGCTCGCCGGACCGCGCAGCGGGTTGGCGGCGGCCACGACCGGGTAGCCCGCCCGCTCCAGGCGCTCGACGACGCCGTCCCAGCTGGAGGCGTCGGCGAACGCGCCGTGTTCCAGCACGATCGTCGGCCGCGTCTGCTGGTGGCGGGACGCCGCGCCGGCCTCGCCGGGCAGCGTCACCGCCGTGACGGACAGGCCGACGGCCGCGGCACCGAGCAGGGTGAGCAGCCGGACGGAGGGGGTCGGTCGGGTGATGCGCATCTTCCATGTCCTTCTGTGTGTGTGGGGCTGATGCCCTGATCGGGGCGGGCGGGGCGGCCGGCCGGCGTCACCACGGCCGGCCGCCCCGGGCACCCGGTCCTGGTGACGGGTCAGCGGGTGACGTCGAACGTGGCCGCGCGGGGCACGAACGTCGTGCCGCCGTCCTTCGCCGTCGCCAGCACCGACACGTGCCAGGTGCCTTCCGCCAGGTCGGCCGCGTCCTGCCGCGTCACCTTCAGCGTGTAGGCGCAGTGGGACGTCTCGTCCGAGGTGCTGCGGCACTCGGCCTCGTCGACGTACCGCAGCTCCGACTCGGTCGGGTCGAGCTCGGAGCTGGCCGGCCACGCGACGACCCTGACCTCGCGGACACCGGAGTCGTCGCTGACGTCCGCGGTGAACGAGAGCTTCCCCTCGCCCCGCTGGGACGGAGCGGTGTAACCGGCGGTGCCGTTCTCCACGGTCGGCTGCGTGGCGGTGGAGGCCATGGCGTAGCCGCCGGCGGTGAGGGCGCCGAGGGTGACGAGGCCGATGACGGACGGGACGAGAACGCGCTTGGACATGAGGGATCCCCCTGTGTGCGAGTGGAGTTTCGACGGACGGGAAAGCCCAGTAACCGCTGGTCGGTCGGCCGCTTTCCCGATGTGATCGAGACTAGGGCCGGGATGCCCGCCCGATCCTCCCGCCGCGGGACGATTGCCGCGTCGAACCGCGGGTGCAGCCTCTGCACCCCAGGTAAGGGAAGGAGGTCCGCCTCAGGCCTGAGGACAGCCGCTCACCTGCGGTCTTAACCTTGATCTCTTATGAAGAGAACCGACGACCGGCTCCTGCCCCTCGTGCTGCTCGGCGCCCAGGCCCTCGTGTGGCCGGGAGCGGAGGCGATCCGCGGGAGTGTTCCGGCGGGGGCCGACCTTTTCGTGGCGGCCCTCGTCGCCGGGCTGGTGACGGCCGCGCTCTCGCTGCGCCGTTCGAGGCCGGTGCTCGCCCTCGTCGTGGTCGCCGCCGCGTGTGCGCTGGGGGCCGGTCCCCTGCCCGCCGGGGCCACGGCGGTGCTGGGGACGGCGGGTGCGGCCCTGGCCCTGTTCACCGTGGCCGGTGAACGCGACGCCTTCACCGCCCTGTTGTGCGTGGTGACGCTCGCCCTCTGGCAGTCCCTGTACGGCATCACCCTGCACGGGCTCAGTGACCGCGACGGACTCGACCTCGCCTTGACGGCCGTGCTGTACGCCGCCGCGTCCGCCGCCGGAACACTGGTACGGCGCAACCGGCGCACCCGGCTGGCCGCCGAACAGCGGCTGAAGCGGGCCGAGATCGAGCGTCACCGGCTCCCGGCGGTCGAACGGCAGCGGATGGAACGGGAGTTGCACGACGTCAGCGCCCACCATCTGACGGCCGTGGTCGTCACCGCCGGTGCGGCGCTCGGGCTGCGCGACCGTCGCCCCGAACTGGCCGAGGAGGCCCTCCGGTTCGCCGCCGAGACGGGCCGTGAGGTCACCCGGGCGCTCGGCGCGGTGCGGGCGCCGGCGCCCGCACGGGACCAGCAGCCGTCGCCGAGGGACCGGATGCTGGCTCTGGTCGCCGGGTTCTCCCGGCTCGGCCAGCACGTGGAGTGCGAGATCGACGCGCTGCCGGACGGTGCCGTCGGGGACGCGGCGTACGGCATCGTGCGCGAGGCGCTGACCAACGTGGCGCGGCACGCGTCCGGTGCGCACACCACCGTGAGGTGCCGGTACGGCGACACCCGCACGGAGGTCGTCGTCACCAGCGCCGCACCGCCGGCCGGTTCGCCGGCGCACGGCGCCGGTCTCGGCTCGGGGCGCGGCCAGGGCTTTCTGCGGTCGCGGGCCCGGGAGGCGGGCGGCACCCTGACCAGCGGCCCGACGGCGGAGGGCGGCTGGGAGGTGAGCGCGGTCCTGCCCGGCCGGCTCGCCGCCGCCTCGGTGAGACCTCCGGTCCCGTGGCGGTACCGCCTGGCACAGGTGACGGCCGCCGTCGGTCTCCTCGTACAACCGCTGCTGCCCCTGCTGGTCGTCCGGACGGAATCCGCGTCGAACGGACCGGGGGCGTCGGCAGGCGCGCTCTTCGCACTGCTGGCCGCGGGGCAGGCGCTCGCACTGCTGTGGCGGCACCGGGCGCCCCGCACCGCCCAGGGTGTCGTGTGCGGTCTGGCCCTGCTCTGGCCGGTGGCGACGGCCGTGGGCGAGTACACCGGCTGGGTGCTCCTGCCTCCCCTGCTGAGCATGGCCGCCACCTGCGCGGTGATCGCCTCCGCCGCGGCCCGCGCCGCCGCCACCGGTCCGTCCGTCGCCGAAGACCGCCCGGACGTGTCCGTGTGGGCCGGACCGGTCGTGGCCACGGCGGTGCACGCGGCGGCCACGACCACCGCCCTGGTGCACCGGGGCGCGTCCTTCCCCGGCTGGGTGCTCGCCCCGGGGTCGACGGCCCTGGCGGCGCTGGTGGTCGGCGCGGCCTGGTGGGGCGGGACCCTGCGCGGGCGTCACCGCCGGGCCGCCCGCAGCGCGCAGGCGGAACATCTCGCGGCCTGGACCGAGGAGGCGGTACGGGACGCCTGGGCCGAGCGCCGCCGGATCGCCACCGGTCTGGAGACCACCGTGCTGGCGCGGACCGCCGACATGGTCGCGCGGGCCGAGGCGGGCCGGCTCGACGAGGTCGCCGAACGCGCCCGCGAGGCCCTCGCCGCGATGCGCGCCCTGCTCGACGCGGTCCGGGACGGCGAGGCCGTGCCCGCACTGCGTCCACAGCCCACCTTGCAGGCGCTCGACCTCCTCGCCCATCAGGTCCGGGCCACCGGCCGCGACGTCGGGATACACCTGACCGACCGCATACCGAGACGGCTGCCCACCACCGTGGACCTGGCCGCCTACCATGCCTGCGAAACGGTACTCGCGGCCGGCGGCGAGGAGCCGATGACAGTGGAGATCGACGCGGACGACACCGCGTTGACGCTCACGGCGACCGGCGTTCCGGACACCGCGCGTTCCGCCCTGCGCCGACGGCTGTCGGCGCAGGCCGCCACGGCCGGTGGGACGGTCACCGCCGGCCCGTCCGGTCCGATCCGCGTCCTGCTGCCGCTGACCGCCGCACCGGCCGCACCGGCCGCACCGCAGGACGACGAGGAGAGACAACGATGAGCCTCAGGGTGCTGGTCGTCGACGACCAGGGCATCGTACGGGCGGGGTTCGCCGCCGTGATCGACGCCGAGGAGGACATGACGGTCGTCGGCGAAGCCGCCGACGGCGCCGAGGCCGTACGCCTCGCCGGGGAACTGGCACCCGACGTGGTCCTCATGGACGTCCGCATGCCCGAACTCGACGGCATCGCCGCCACCCGGATCATCACCGGACACCCCGACGCCCCCCGCGTCCTGGTACTGACCACCTTCGACCTCGACGCGTACGTCTTCGACGCACTGCGCGCCGGCGCCTCCGGCTTCCTCCTCAAGGACGTGCACCCCGGCGAACTGCTGAACGGCATCCGGGTGGTGGCCGCGGGCGAGAGCGTCCTCGCCCCGTCCGCCACCCGCCGGCTCATCGGCCACTACGCCTCCAGACCGAGCACCGCGCTCCCGGGCGGCACCACCCCCCGCGAGCTGAACCACCTGACCGGCCGCGAGCGCGACGTCCTCGGCCTGATCGCCGCGGGACTCACCAACACCGAGATCGCCGAACACCTCGGCATCACCGTCGGCACAGTCAAGTCCCACGTCAACGCACTGCTCCGCAAGCTCGAACTGCGCGACCGCGTCCAGGCGACGATCCTCGCCTACGACCTCGGTCTCGCCCACCCGAACCCGCCCCACTCCCCCGCCTGACGAACCGTCGGCCACCACGATCCAGGAGTCCGTCCCCATGACCGGTCCAGGTCTCTTCGTCCTGCGCGGTGTGCGCCGCGCCCTCGGCACCGTCGCCGCCCGTGTCTACCTGACGGGCTGCGCACTGCTGCTCGGATGGGCGCTCGTCGCCGCTTCCGAGGGATCCATGGCCATTGTCGTCCCGATCTTCGCCAGCCTCCCGGCCGGCCTCGTGCTGCTGCTCGTCCTGCCCGAAGGCGACACGACGTTCCTGCTCTCCATCGTCCTCGGAACACTGATCAACGCCGTGGTCATCGGCTGGTGCGCCCGTGCGCTGCGCCGCGGGAGCAACCCGGACACGGCATCCTGACGGCGGAAACCGCTCGGGGCGGCCGGATCGGTCCACCCGCCCCGGGCCCGGACCGGCGCGTGGGAGAGGACCAAGGTCCCCTCACCGCCTTACGGTGCGCCGTAGGAGAACCTGTACCCGGCGAAGTCGGCGACGCGGACGTATCCGATGCGCTGGTAGAGGGCGTTGCTGGTGGGGTTGGCCGGGTCCGTGAAGAGGACGACGTCCGTCGCGCCCGCGGCCAGCGCGGCACGGCTCACCTCGGCCGTCACGGCGCCCGCGTAGCCGCGGCCCCGGAGACGGGCCGGGGTGTGGACGGGGTCCACCCGGACCATGCCGCCGACGATCGAGGTGGCGGCCGCCATGGAGACGGGGGTGCCGTCCGGGGTCTCCCAGAACGTGAAGTGCCTGTCGCCGAAGCGCGAGTCGTCCCAGGAGCCGGCGTCGATCAGGTCGATGGAGGACTGCTCCCCGACGTCGACGCAGAACTCGCGGCACCACCGCACGACTTGCTCACGGTCCTTTCCGCCCACGAGGCGCCCCCGGCCCTCCGGGCACGGCTGCGGTGGGGTGAGCGTGCCGAGACGGTAGAGGTGAGTGCGCCAGAAGGGGACCGGCACCGCACCCGTGTGCCGCTGCCATGACTCGGCGAAGGCGCCGGCGGTGGCGCGGTCCGCGATGACGTCGGAGGGCGAGTGGCCGAGGCCGGCCAGGTGAGCGGCGAGGGCGTCGGTCCGCTCGGCGGACAGGGGCGTGAGGCCCAGGCGGCCGCGCGGAGTGCGATAGAAGACCGCACGGACCTCGCCTCCCGACTCCAGTCGGCCGAAGACGGTGGTTCCGGCACCGCGTGCGTCCGCCCCGCGTGTCCGCAGTTTCTCGATGTCCGTCAACGGCGTGTTGTGCAGGGCGGGCCGCGAGCGCAGGAAGTCTCCGGCACGAGCGAGGAAGTCGTCCACGTCTTCGGTGAGTCGCCAGTCGTCCGGAAGCATGCTCCATGATCTCGGATCCGCCCGGCCCGGGGAAGCACTTCCCCGGGCCGCAAGGCGTCCCAGGGGGCCGGTCCGGGCGGCGACCGATGCGCCACGGCCCGCCGGCCGCTCGGGACGGCCGTGTCCCGGCGGGTCGTGGGGGACGGTCCGGAAGCCGTCCGCCCCGAACCGACCAGGCCGCCGAGTTCCCCACCATGCTTCCGCACGCCCTCGGCGTCGAGGGCGGTCCCTGCGAGATCCCGGGGATCTTCGACCGCGACGCCCGCCGCGGCCACCAGCGCGACGACGGCGAGGCCACCGGCGCCGGCGGTTCCTCGGCCCGACCCGCGGCGGCGGCCCGTACGGAAGTGCCGGGTCCGGCACCGTCGGGGACGAGGTGCGAGCGGGCGGACCGCGGGAGGCCGCCATCGGCGCGGGATCGCGCATCAGCCCGTACGACGCGGCGGATCGGGCGGTGCGTCCGGCGCGGGGAGGACGTGCGCGGAAGCGGCGTGCGCGCGTCGGCCCGCGGCCTCCCGGACGTCGACCGGTTCGGCCGGCAACAGCAGCGGCTCGCCGTCGCCGTGGGCCGGTTCGAGCCAGTACAGCCAGTAGGTTCCCGGTGCCGGCAGCGGCGGGGAGCCGTCCGGTACGGCGATGGTGCGTCCGGCCACCGACACGCCGGTGGCCCCGATCACGCCCGGTGCGCCCACGACCCGGCACGCCTTCAGGACCTCGACGCGACGACGGCGGCGCCGCGCCCTCCACCGGGGCAGCCCGGCGAACAGCGCGAACGGCACGGTGTGCACGCCGAAGAGCAGGGCGATCAGCCCCATCGCCGCCAACGGCCCGGCCACCCGCCCTTCCGGCAGGTCGGAGTTCGGGTCCGGGGAGACCGCCACCAGCACTCCGGGGCCGACGACCACGGCTCCCGTGCACAGCAGGGCGGCCCGGGCCGGCAGCGGCGGCCGTGTCCTCCGCCCGGCAACCGACCTCCGCTGTCCGTCGGTCACTTCACCGACGGCGTCGGCGGCGAGCGCCCCGGGGCTCGTCCAGACCTCGGCGGTCGCGGGCGTCGTCCTCCCCCGGCCTCTCCCCCTGCGCATCGCCTCATCCCCATGGCTCTCCCCCATGGGGGAACCGGTCGCCCGGGGGTTGCCCGGAGTGGGCTCCCCGCGTCCGCCCGGGATGCGGGGTGGTGCCCGTCGGGGCCGGCCCTACCTGAACTCGACCCGGCCGACCGGGGCGGGACCGGCCGTCAGCGCCTCGCACACCTCCCGCCAGTCATGGTCACCGCACCCGAACTGGGCGCACAGGTAGGCCGAGGTGAGGCTTCCGAGCGCGGCGACGCGCCCGGGATCCTCGTCGGTGGTCTCCGCGGCGTCGTACCCGGAGATCCCGCCGAGCAGGTGCCCCGCGTCGAACAGGGTGAGCAGGGTCTTGGGTGCGGGGGCGAGGCGGTAGGGGTCGGCGTGCCAGTCGGGGCCGACGTCGGTGAAGTGCCGGGAGTCGTCCTTGTCGCCGGTGACGACCAGGACGGGCGGGGTCATCGTGGAGAAGTCGGTGGTGTGGAAGAACGGCACCTGTTCGGCCATCGGTCCGTTCAGGACGTCGCCGCCCCTGCCCGGTGCGGCCAGCAGCACGCCCGTCCTGATCCGCGGCTCGGCCAGGTCCACTTCGTCCCCGGTGTCGGGGTCGGTGATCCGGGCGCCCAGCAGGAGACCGGCGGTGTGGCCGCCGAGGGAGTGCCCGGCGACCGCGACCTTGTCCCGGTCGACGCGTCCGGCGAGTCGCGGCACGGCGCTCTCGATCTCGTCGAGCCGGTCGAGGATGTGGCTCATGTCCTCCGCGCGTGAACGCCAGAAGAGCGGGGCCCCGGGAGCGCCGGTGAGTCGGTGGCTCAGCGTGCGGGAGGAGAGGTGGGTGGGCTGGATGACGACGAACCCGGCTGCCGCCCAGAGGTCGACGAGGGGGGCGTACCCGTTCAGCGAGGAGAGGTTGTTCGACGCTCCGTGACCGTGGGAGAACAGGACGACGGGCAGGTCCGTGCCGGTCACGGGCGCGGACACCCGGATCCGGAGGTCCACGGGTCGTCCGGGCACGGACAGGATGACCGGACCGTACGACAGGACGGGGGCGGACGCGCCGAAGGCGGTGGCGGTGTCCGTGTCGAGGGTTGGGCTCATGGCGAATGGTCCCTTCTGTGGCCCGCCCCGCCGACGGCCCAACGGGGCGGCGGCGGACGGGTGTTAGGCGCGCCGAAATGAAACGGAACGCTGCTCCGCTTATCATCCGGAGCAAGGTTCCGTTTTGTCAAACGGCAGGGGCGGTCCAGGGCCGGCGTCCCGCCCGCGGAACGGGGGCCGCGTCGCGGCGGTCCGAGGACCGGCCGGAACCGGGAACGGTCCGGTGCGCAACCGGCCGGCGCCTGACGTCACTCGTGGGACGGACGGGGTTCCCGCGCGCGGCTCAGACCGGGTTTCGGGGCCCGGCCGCAGGGTGACTCCGAGAATGGCGTGGCCGCCGCTCCCCGCACCGGCCGACCGCGGCAACGTCACGCCGTACGTGTCCCACCAGGCCGACACCCTCCAGAGGCCCATGTCCACCTCAGCCGCCGACGTGATCCGGACCTGCGACGCAGCCGTACCGGAACCCTCCTCGGAGCAGCTCGACGCGCTGCTGCGCGAACTCTCGGAGCACCCGCCGGGACCGCGGCGGGCCGCCCTCCGGGACCGTGTCATCCGCCTGCTGCTGCCGATGGCCCGGCGGGTCACGCGCCGCTTCCAGTGCCGGGGGGAGGAGTCCGACGATCTCGTGCAGGTCGCGTCCCTGGGGCTGATCAAGGCCGTCGACGGCTACGACCCCGCCCGGGGCCACGCCTTCCTGGCGTACGCGCTCCCCAAGGTCACCGGTGAACTCCGGCGGCATCTGCGCGACCGCACGACCACCGTACGGCTGCCCCGGCCCCTGCAGGAGGCGAGCGGTCGGATCTTCCAGGCCGTCGAGGAGCTCGAACAGCGGCTCGGCGGCCGCTCGCCCACCTCCGAGCAGATCGCCGAGCACACCGGGCTCGGACAGGACCGCGTGCTGTCCACGCTGCGGGCGGTGCACGCATGCCGTCCGCGTTCCCTCGACGAGCCCGCCGGGCACGGCCGGGAGGGGCCGCTCGCCCGTCTGGTCGGCGCCGAGGACCCGGCGCTCGGCCGGGTGGTCGACACCGTGTCCCTGGCCGCCCTGGTGAAGCGACTGCCGGAGCGCGACCGCCGAGTGCTCTACCTGCGCTTCTACCGGGAGCGCACCCAGCAGCAGATCGCGGACGCCATCGGCGTCTCCCAGATGCAGGTGTCGCGCATCCTGCGGCGGTGCTTCGACCGGCTCCGTGAAGCGCTCCTGGCGGCCGAGCCGTGCGCGGGAGCCGCCGCGGAGACGCGGGCCCCGGTCGCCGGCCGGGCCGCCCGGCCGGCGCGCGCCTCGTGCGGTCGCCGTGCCGCGGAGAAGCCGGTACGTCCCGTGCGGTCCACCGGCCCGGCCCGCCCCGCGCCCGGCTCCGCGGCCCACCCGCACCCGGCCGGCCCGGCTCCGCGCGGCGCGGTCGGCGCGATCGGCGTGGGGGGCCGGCACCGGCTCGGTCGCGGGCACCCGGCCCGGTGGCGCTCCGCAGGCGCGCGGGGGTCCGTCCCATTCGGCGCGCGTTGGTCCCTCCCGTTCGGCGCGCGTTGGTCCGTCCCGTTCGACGCCCCGTGCCGGACGTGTGCCGGGGCCGGGGCGCGGACCGCGAGGGCGCGGCCGGCCGCCGCCCGGCGCGCCGGGCTCCCCTGCCGGGCCGCGCGGCCCCCTCCCGCCCGCCGCGCGCACGAGGGGAGAGCACCTTTCCCGCCCAGGTGTGTCCCGCCTGCCGACGGGCGGCACAGGTGCGTGGACGCGAGCCGACGAAGGAGCGCACCGTGAGGCGTGGCCTGCGCGCGCTCCGGCACGGATGGGAGTGGCTGGGCGCCCACACCCTGACGCGGCGCGGCCGCGACATCGAACTGATGCACAGGGCCATGGGTTTCGCCACGCTGGCACTGGTCACGCTGGCGCCCCTGCTCATCGTGATCGCCGCCGCCGATCCGCTCGGGCGGGGCGGCTTCGCGGCCTGGCTGGCGGACGGCATGGGACTGTCCGGCCGGTCCGCGCGCCTCCTCACGGAGATCATCAGCCCGCCGCGCGAGGTGATCGGCACCACCAGCCTGTGGGGTGTGCTGGCACTCGCCGCGTTCGGCATCCCGTTCGGCGGGAGCGTCCAGAACGGCTACGAGCGGACGTGGAACCTGCCGCCGGGGCCGTGGCACCGGATCTGGCGCCAGGCGACCTGGCTGTGCGTCCTGACCGCGTACCTCTACCAGGAGGTGCTGACCCGCGACGCCCTGCACGGGCCGGAGCGGATCACCCTCTCGCTGGCGACCGGCGTGCTGTTCTTCTGGTGGGGGCAGCGCTTCCTGCTGGGCGGCCAAATCGGCTGGTGGCACCTGCTGCCGGGCGCCCTCGCCACCATGGCGGGCCTGATCGGCCTGCGGGGCTTCTCCTACTTCGTCTTCACCCCGCTGATCATCGACAACGCGATCAGCTACGGCACCGTCGGTGTCGTCCTCATCGTCGAGTCCTGGCTCATCGGCGTGGGGTTCGTCATCTTCGGCGGCGCCCTGTTCGGCCGCTGGCTCCTCCACCACCACGGGCACCGGTTCACCGCGGGCCTGCCCCCGCCGCCCGGGACGGGACCGGCCGGCGACGGCTGACGGAGGCGACGCGCGCTCGCGCGGGCGGATCGCCCTCCCCGCGGAGGGGCGGGCCCGGTCGCCGCGGCCGTACGGACCGCATTCGACGGCCTTCCCGGCGAGGGCCGCTGTCGGGGGCCTCGCGACGGCCCTCCGGCCCGGAGTCCGTGCGGCGACCCCGGGCCGCCGCCGAGGACGGCACCGTACGCGCGGACGCCACCCCGGCGGGCAGCCGCTCCCGCGGCGACCGCGAAGGCGCTTCCGGCAGATCCGGTATGTCCGGCGGATCCGCCGGGTCACACGGGCGACATGCGGGCGAGCGCGGCCACCCGGGCCACCACGTCCCCCCGGAACAGCTCCCGCCCGCGGGCGATCCGGCGGTCCCGGTGGGCACCGTCCGCCGACAGCCGCCGCAGTGCGCACAGCAGCGTGGCGGCGTCCACGGCGATCTCCGAGACGCCGAGCGCCGCCATCCGGCGTACGCCCTCCGCGCCGTGGCCGGGCAGCGGACGGTAGCCCACCACGGGCAGCCCGGAGGCCAGGGCCTGTACGGCGGTCTGACCGGCGGCGTTGTCGACCAGGACACGGGCGGCGCGCAGCAGGCCGGGCATGTCGGTGACCCAGTCCGGTACGAGCGTGCCCGGCAGCCCGGCCAGGCGGGCCCGCAGGCGTTCGTTCCGGCCGCACAGCACGATCGGGAGGAAACCCGCGGCGGCGAGCAGCCGGGCGGTCCCGTCCAGCTCCGAAGCCGCGCCCCAGGCGCCGGCGGACAGCACGACGGGCGGGCGTCCGGGGGCGCACCGCTCGAAGCGCCGCCGCCATTCCGCCGCTCCGGCGGCCGGCGCGAAGAAGCCCGGCGCCACGACCGGTCCGGTCGTCTCGACGGGCGCCGCGACGCGCCGGCCCACGTCCCGCGCGGCGTCGTCGGTGAGGCAGAGGTACAGGTCGTTGCCGGGATGGAGCCACTGCCGGTGGACGGCGAAGTCGGTCATGAAGACGGCGCTCGGGGACCGCAGTCGCCCGTGGGCCCTCAGATGACCGGTCAGCTGAGCGGCCAGGTGGAAGACGGGGACCACCACGTCGGCGCCCGTGCGCTCCGCGATGTCCGTCAGACGGCGGCCCGCCAGCCGGGCGAGGGGGATGCCGCTGGGGCGGTGCCGCGGACCGGGGCGCAGCAGCGCGCGGTAGAGGCCCGCGTACGCCCAGGGGAAGTGCCGTACCGACGCCTGGTAGAAGAGGCGCAGCCCGGCCCCGAGACCGTACGGAAGCAGCCGCAGGAGGTCCACGACCTGCGCGTCGTGGCCCTGTTCCCGGGCGCGGCGAGCGAGTTCGCGGGCCACCGTGTCATGGCCGGCCCCCATGCTCGCGCTGACGATCAGCAGTCGCGGCCCGCCGTCCGCCGGCACGTTCCGGCGGGGCCACGGAGACGGTGAGTGCACGGGGTGGTGTGTCTCCTTCCACCGCGCCGGTGAAACACGCCTTCCCGCGTTTCGGCGGCCGGGCCGGGGATACTCCGGGGTCCCCCTCCCCGCCGGACGCCGGGAGCGGCCGCGGACGGCGGTCTCCCCGGCGTTCACCCTCGCAGCCGAGGTGCAGGCCCATGTCTCACGTTTCCCCCACCGGCCCGGCCGGCGTGCCGTCGCCCCGGACGTCCGTGGCGCCGGCCGGCGCGGCGCCGGGACCGTACCGGCGGCTCGCCGCCGTGTCCGGCTGAACGGCGTCGCGTCGTGCTGGTCGTCGTCCTGGCCCTGCTGGCGGCGCTGTCCAACGCCGCGGCCTCGGTACTGCAGCGGCGGGCCGCGGCGGACGAACCGGAGGGCGGCGCGGGCGTGCGCCAGGCCGTCCGCTGGCTCGGGCGGGTGCTGCGGCGGCCCTACTGGGTCGCGGGTGCCGGGATGCTGGCGCTGTCGACCGTTCTGCAGGCGGCGGCTCTGGGCGTGGGCAGTCTCGCGCTGGTCCAGCCGCTGATGGCCGCCGAACTGCTGTTCACCCTCGTCGTCGGCAGCGTGGTCTTCCACCGTCGTCCGGACCGCAGGACCTGGCTGGCGTTCGCCGCCCTGGCCGCCGGGCTGGCGGCGTTCCTGACCTCGGTCGCTCCGGCCGCCGGCCGGTCCACGGCCTCCGCGGGGCGGTGGACCGTGGCCGCGGGGGTGGTGCTGGGTGCCGTGGTGGCGCTGGTGGTGACGGCCCGCGCGGTGCGGGGCGCACCGCGCGCGGGGTTGCTGGGGCTGGCGTCCGCCGTGTCGTTCTCCCTGACGGCGGCGCTGCTCAAGGAAGTGACCGGCAGGATTCCGGACGGGGCGGGCGCCGTGCTGGGGACGTGGCCCGTGTACGCCACCGCCGCCGCCGGAGCCGTCGCCTTCCTGTTGCTCCAGAGCGCGTTCCGGGCCGGAACACTGGCGGCGTCCCAGCCCGCCCTGACCCTCGGTGACGCGCTGACGAGCGTGGCGCTGGGATGGGCGCTGTTCGGGGAGCAGATCACGCTCGGTGTGCGGGTGCTGCCCGCGGTGATCGGCGTGGCGCTCATGGGTGCGGGGACGGCGGGGCTGGCCCGCGCCCCGTCGGTCTCCGGACACTGGGACACGGCGTCGCGGAACCCGGGCGACGACGTGCCCCGGCCGGTGTCGTAGCCGTCGCGGCCGCCTCGTGCGGAGCGGCCGCCTCGTGCGGAGCGGCCGCCTCGTGCGGAAAGGAGCCAGAAGCCGATGTCCACACCCCCCGCCCACTCCCCCGCCCGGCGCGCGGCGGTGGCGCTGGCTCCCGTCACCGCCGTCGCCGCGGTGCACATCGCCCCGGCCGCGACCTGGCTGCCCGTGGTGCGCCGTCGCTTCCCGCGCCTCGCCGGCGTCGGGCACCCCGCCCATGTCGCCCTGACCTTCGACGACGGGCCCGACCCCGGGTCCACCCCGCGCTTCCTCGACGCCCTGGAGGAACTCGGGGTCCGGGCGACCTTCTTCGTGCTGGGCGACGCCGCCGTGCGGCATCCCTCCGTGGTGCGCGAGACCGTCCGCCGCGGGCACGAACTGGCCGTGCACGGCTGGAGCCACGACCGTCCCTGGCGGCCGGCCCCGGCGGACGAGGCGCGCGCCCTGCTGCGGGCGGCCGGCGCGGTGCGGGAGCTGACGGGCCGGCACCCCCGCTGGTACCGCCCGCCCTACGGCATCCTCACCTCCGGGCGCTGGGCGGCCGCCCGTACGGCGGGCCTGCGGCCGGTGCTGTGGACCGCCTGGGGCAGGGACTGGACGGCCGGGGCCACCCCGGCGTCGGTGCGGTCGGCCGTCGCGGCCGGGCTGCGCGGGGGCGGCACCGTCCTCCTGCACGACTCGGACCGGATGTCGGCCCCGGACTGCTGGCGGGCCGCGCTGGGCGCCCTGCC
Source organism: Streptomyces sp. NPDC044984 (assembly GCF_040646935.1). Lineage (NCBI taxonomy): Bacteria > Bacillati > Actinomycetota > Actinomycetes > Kitasatosporales > Streptomycetaceae > Streptomyces > Streptomyces sp. NPDC044984. The sequence continues at coordinate 113,840 of NZ_JBEZBE010000027.1, read as the reverse complement.
CGGCATCGTGAACGGCTGCCGGGAGGCGGGCCTGTCGGTCGGCACGCTCTCCGGACACGGGGTACCCCCGCGCTGAGCCACCCGGCCGGCCGCGGGCCCGCCCGTACGGGCGGCAGCCGGCCTCCCGTGCCGGGCGGGTCGCGGTGGGCCCGACCGCGTGGGTGACACGGGGCGCCGGCCTCTCCGCGACGCACGCGCCGCGCCGCCGGCGCACTCCTGGCCCGGCGGTCATGTCGCGTGCTGCTCCCGCATCTGGATGCCCTTACGACACATTGGGCGTAGTGTCCGCATATGGGCGATGTTCGGTGCGGCTGGTGTGACGCACCCTCGCCGGGGCCGGTGGTGCACGGCATCCGGTACCGCGTGTCCGGCGCACCGGCAGCCGACGGGGAGGCCGGTGAGGTCCGGGTGGGCGGCTGATGGAAACCGCGATGGCTGCCGTGGTGCGCGAGAGCGGCGCGTACGGCGGGCTGCTGTACGTGCTGCCGCCGGGCGAGGACGCCCTGTGGCTGGTGATGGTGGCGGGGGCCCCGCACGAGCTCGCGACTCCGTGGCGGCGGGTCGCGCTGAACGATCCGATGCCGGTGGCGGACGCCGTGCGCGAGCGGCGCCTGGTGTGGATCTGCGGGCAGGAGGAGATGGCGCGCCGGTACCCGAGGCCGGCCCTCGTGCTGCCGTACGACTTCGCGCTGTCGGCCGCCCCCGTCACTTCGGGCGACGGGGTCCGGGGCGGTCTGGTGCTGTTGTGGCCCGGGGCCCATCCGCCGCGGCTGAGCCGCGCCGAGCGCGATGCCATCGAGTCGGGCTGCCACCGTCTGGGCGGTCTCCTCCAGCAGTCCGCGGACCGCGGCGACCCCCTGCTGCCCGCCGGTCGGCCGCGGACCCTGCCGCAGCCGGCCGGGCGCGCCGTCCCGCCCGGTGAGGCGGCGGCGCACACGGCGTTCATCGACCGCCTGCCCGGCGGGTCCTGCGCGCTGGACATGAACGGACGCATCACCTTCGTCACGCCCGGCGCCGCCGACCTGCTCGGCCGTGATCCGGACGACCTGGTGGGTGCCCTGCCGTGGGAGGCGCTGCCGTGGATGGACGTCCCCCAGGTCGAGGACCGCTACCGGGCCGCGCTGGTCAGCCGCCGGCCGCAGGCGTTCACCGTCCTGCGTCCCCCGGACGTGGGGCTCTCCTTCGAGCTGTACCCGGATCCCTCCGGCATCAGCGTCCGCATCACCGGCACCGACCCGTCCGAGGGCACTCCCGCGTCGCCCTCCGTGCCGGCCGCGGGTCCCAGCCGCGCCACCCTGCTGTACCACCTGATGCATCTGGCCGCCACCCTGACCGAGGCCGTCGGCGTGCAGGACGTGGTCGACCAGGCGGCCGACCAGCTCCTGCCCGCCCTCGGCGCCCAGGGCATGGTGCTGATGACCTCCGAGGACGGACGGCTGAAGATCCTCGGTTACCGCGGCTACCGCGCCGAGGTCATGGACCGCTTCGACGCCGTCCCCCTGAGCCTGGACGTCCCCGCCACCCGGGTCCTCACCTCCGGCGTCCCGGCCTTCTTCACGACGTTCGCCGACCTCCACCGCGCCTACCCCGCGACCGTGCACGAGGACGGGATGGAGGCGTGGGCCTTCCTGCCGATGATCGCCTCCGGCCGCCCCATCGGCTCCGTCCTCCTCGCCTACCGGAGGCCCCGCGTCTTCCCGCCCGGCGAACGCTCCGTCCTCACCTCCCTGGCCGGCCTGGTCGGGCAGGCCCTGGACCGCGCCCGCCTCTACGACAGCAAACACGACCTCGCCCACCGCCTGCAGTCCGCCCTGCTGCCGCACACTCTTCCCCGCGTCCCCGGCCTGGAGGTCGCCGCACGCTACCTCCCGGCAGCCCGGGGCCTGGGCATCGGCGGCGACTTCTACGACCTCATCCGCCTCGACGAGCACACCGCCGGCGCCGCCATCGGTGACGTGCAGGGCCACAACGTGGACGCCGCGGCGCTCATGGGGCAGGTCCGCACCGCCGTCCACGCCCACGCCACCGTGGGCTCGGCCCCCGATCAGGTCCTGGCCGGCACCAACCGCCTGCTCACCGACCTCGAGCCGGGCCTGTTCACCAGCTGCCTCTACGTCCACCTCGGCCTCGCCACCCACCGCGCGTGCGTGGCCACCGCCGGCCACCCACCGCCCCTGCTCCGTCATGCCGACGGGCACACCGAACTCGTCCCGGTCCCGCCCGGCCTCCTCCTCGGCATCGAACCGGACTCCCGCTACCCGGCCCTGGAGGTCCCCCTGCCGCCCGGCTGCGTGCTCGCCCTCTACACCGACGGGCTCGTCGAAGCCCCCGGAGTGGACCCCGACGACGCCACCGCGGCCCTCGCCGGGCTCCTCGAACGCGCGGACCCGGCCGATCTCGACGCCATGGCCGACACCCTCATCCGCCACGCCCCCACTCCCGGCGACGACATCGCCCTGCTCCTCATCAGTCCCCGTGGCTGACGGGGCGGAGAGGTGGCCGGACTCACGCGGGTGGCGGGGTGCCCGGCCGGGCGTGACACGGCGACGGGCCGGGCCCGGCGACCCGGCGTCCTCAAGGACGTGGCGCCCCACGGGTTCCCGGCTCGTCGAGCCCGGACCGGCCGTCCGTGAGGACGGAGAGGAGCCGGTCCGCCGGCAGGGCCCGGGCCGTGTGGCCGTTGAAGCCGGTGGTCGTCCGCGCGGCGAGCAGGGAGTTGAGCACCGCCTCCTCGACGCCGTCGAGGACCGCCTCGAACAGCGGCCCCAGTTCGGCGTCGGCCACGGGCCCGCCGGATCCCGGTCGCGTGCCGAAGGCCACGGCGTAGTCGCCGCTGCCGTGGCTGTAGGCCGCGCCCGAGCGGGCGAGGGCGAACACCGCACGGCGGGCCACGCGGGTGAGCTGCCGGGCGTCGAGAGGGGCGTCCGTGGCCACCACGATCATGCAGGAGCCGGTCTCCCCTTCCGACGCCGGACCGTCGGCTCCGAGGCCCACGGACCCGGGTGTGACGGTGCGGCCCAGGACGCGCAGGGTGCCGCCGAAGTTCGTCTGCACCAGGACGCCCGCCGTGAAACGCCGTCCGCCCAGGTCCAACGTGCGTGAGGCGGTCCCGATGCCGGCCTTGAAACCCAGGGCGACCGTGCCGGTTCCCGCGCCGACGCAGCCCTCGGCGACCGGCCCGCCGGACGCCGCGTCGAGGGCGGCCCGGACGTGCTCCTCGTGGACGGGCCGTGCGCGGATGTCGGACAGGAGGCCGTCGTTGCACTCCCCCACGACGGGATTGAGGCTCCGCGCCTGCTCGCACCCGGGCCGTTCGAGCATCCAGCCGACGAGGGCGTCGGCGACGCGGAAGGCCGACAGTGTGGAGGTGAGCAGCACCGGCGTCTCCAGCGTGCCGAGTTCGGCGAGTTGGGTGGTGCCGACGAGTTTGCCGTAACCGTTGCCGGTGAACACCCCCGCGGGCAGCGGTGTGCGGGGGCCGACGGCATCGGGCACGACGGCGGTGACCCCGCTGTGCACGCCGGGGGGTTGACGGACGGTGGTGTGGCCCACGCGGACGCCCGGCACGTCGGTGATCGCGTTCAGGGGCCCGGTGGCGGCGCGTCCGATGACGATGCCGAGGTCGCGGGCCCGACGCCGGGCGCCCGGCGCGGACTGTGGATGAGCCAGGTGTTCCATGGGGGTGGACGTTACGCGGCCCGCCCCGCCCGGGGGACGTCCCCGGCCCGGTCGTCGCTCGCCGCCGCGGGGCGGGGAGTCAGGCGCAGGACCAGGCCGACATTCCCTGGAGCCGGGCCAGGCGTCTGGCCACGGCGATCTGTTCCTCACGGGTCGCCAGGTCCGCACGCGGGGCGTACCGGAGTCCGCCGGCCGCGACCCAGCTCGACTGCGCGAACTGCAGGCCGCCGTAGTGGCCGTTGCCGGTGTTCGCCTGCCAGTCGCCGCTGGACTCGCACGCGGCGATGGCGTCCCAGTCGGTCCCCCGGGGAGCCGACGGGGACGCCGTCGCCTCGGCGGTCGTACCGAGGGCGATCGCGGCGGTCATGACGAGCACGGCGGTCCTGATGTGGCTCGTACGCGCGTTCCGCACCGGGCCCGTGGGGGTGTTTCGTCTACAGATCATAAAGAACTGTTACACCGTGCCACCGCGCGGTGGCACGCCGACGATCCCCTCCTTGCCCCGGACGGGGTACGTGGTCGTCCGCCTCGACCACGTCGGTCCGGCCGGGTCGCGCACTACCTCGACGCGGGTTGCACCGCCGTGTCCCCGGGCGGGGCGGGTGTGGTGCCGCCGGGGCGGAGCAGGCCCGTCAGGGACAGGGCGCCCGGCCCGGAGAAGACCAGGAGCAGAAAGCCCCAGCAGAACAACGCCGGTGACAGGCCGCCGTTCTGGAGAGGGAGCAGACCGTCCCCCTGGTGTTCGGTGAAGTAGGCGAAGGCCATGGCTCCCGAGCTGAGGAACGCCGCGCTGCGGGTCGCGGCTCCGAGGAGGACGAGGGCACCGCAGACGAGCTCGATCACGCCCGCGTACCAGAACGGCCAGTCACCCGTCGGGGCGGCCTTCCTGTCCAGTACGCCGAACACCGTGGCGACGCCCTCGCTGGTGAACAGCAGGCCGAGGACGATGCGGAACAGGCCCAGCACGAGCGGTTGGTGACCGGCCAGCCGGTCGCTCAGGCGGGTGGTGCTCATCATCGCGTACTCCTTGCGTCGGCCGGTGGAACGTAGAGGGCCGGCGCCGGGGGTCACGCGCGCGAGGCCGTCTGCCCTTCTCCAACGTGCGCGCCGGTCCGCCCGTTCAGCCGAACCGCCGTGCGTGCGCGGCCGGCCGGCCCGCCGGGCGGCGACGACAGCGCGTCGCCGCCCGGCGGGAGGAGCCGTCGCTCAGGACCGCGGCGGGGCCGAGCGGAAGGTCCAGTGTCCCGAACCCACCTGGTACACGGCCTCCTCCCCGGACGTGCGCAGCAGGCGCGCTCCCTTCGGTGCCTCGGCCCGTCCGCCGGCCGCGGGGACGCGCACCTCGGCGGTGCTGCCGGCGGGGACGTCCACGGTCAGCCGGAAGCGGCCGTCCGTCCGCGCCCAGTCGCTGCGGGCGATGCCGTACGGCGTCCGGTAGGAGCCCGACGCCGAGGTCATGTCGCCCTCGACGGCCGGGTCGATCAGCAGCTCGGCGTAGCCGACGGAGTCGGCGGTCTGGGCGATGCCGGCGACCCGGGTGGTGAACCAGGAGTCGATGGCGCCGAGCATGAAGTGGTTCTGCGACTGGCCGGGGCCGCCGTCCCAGGACTCGCCCAGGGTGGTGTTGCCGGCGCGTACCTGGTAGCCGTAGCTGGGGCTGGTGGTCTGCGTGGCGACGGCGTGCACGATGTCGTCGCGCCCCGCCCCGCTGAGGACCCGGAAGGCGGCGGGCAGGGAGATCTCGCCCAGGACCAGGTGGTGGCCCGCGTCCTCGACCGCGGTGGTGAAGTGGGTGAGCAGGCGGTCCCGCTCCCCCGCCGGGTGGGCGCCCATGTCGAGGGCGAGCGCCTCGGCCCCGTGACCGCCGCCGCCGAAGGTGCCGGTGGTGGTGTCGTAGTACTTCGCGGACAGGGCCTTCGCGCTCGCGTCGGCCTTGGCGCGGTACTCGTCGGCGGCGTCCGCGTCGCCGAGGACGCCGGCGATGCGGCTGAGGGCGTCGGCGACCCGCCAGTAGCCGTAGGTGCCGGCCACGGCGCGCGGGAAGGTCCGGTCGGGGGTGAACCAGTCGCCGAGGCCGTAGTCGAGGATGCCGTCCTTGACCTGGGTCTCCAGGAAGGCCGCGTACTGCCGCATGCGCGGGTAGTACGTCTCGAGGGTCTGCTGGTCGCCGTAGGTGGTGTAGAGCTGCCAGGGGACGAGGACGAAGGCGCCGCCCCAGTTGGAGTCGTTGCGGTAGCCGCCGGGCAGGCTGGTGTACTCCGGCACGGTGCTCGGGATCAGGCCCTCGGTGGTCTGCGCGTCCGCCATGTCGCGGACGATCTTGCGCAGGTACGCCTGCATGTCGTAGTTGCCGGCGAGGGCGGGGAAGACCAGCTGGTTCTGTTCCAGCCAGCCCAGCTTCTCGCGGCTCGGGCAGTCGGTGAGGACGCTCATCATGTTGCCCTCGATGGAGCGGCGGATCAGCGCGTGGATGTCGTTGATCAGCGGGTCGGAGCTGGTGAAGTCACCGGCGGAGGTGTTGTCGGTGTGCAGGACGTGTCCGCGCACGCTCACCGTCGCGCCCTCGGGCACACCCCTCAGGTCGAGGTAGCGGAAGCCGTGGTAGCTGAAGCGCGGGTGCCAGGTCTCGTCGCCGCGGCCCCGGGCGGTGTAGGAGTCCCACAGCGGGGCGCCGACGTTGCTGAGGGACTGGAAGGCGCGGCCGTCCTTCAGGCTCTCCGCGGGGTAGACGCGGATCGCGGTGCCCTCGGGGGCGCTCACGGTGATCTCCGGCCAGCCGGCGATGTTGCGGCCGAGGTCGAAGACGCGGCTGCCGTCGGCGCCGTCGACCTCCCGGCCCTGGAGCGTCTCGATCACCCGGATGGGCTCGGTCTCGCGGGCGCTGAGCACGGCGGGCCGCTCGGCGGTGCCGGGACCCGGGACCTCGGTGGCGTGCCGCCAGCCGGCGCGGTCGCCGACGGGCTCGTCCCAGTGGGGGATCTCCCGGCGGGCGTCGTAGTCCTCGCCGCCGTACCAGTTCGAGGAGGTGGTGGGCCCCAGGGTGGTGCGCCAGTCGTCCCCGCTGGTCAGGGTGCGGACCCGGCCGTCGGCCAGGGTGACCTCCAGCCTGGCGATCAGCTTGGGGTCGCTGAGGTTGCCGTAGAGCTTGCGGTAGCGGTCGGCGGTGCTGACGACGTTGGACATGCCGTTGCCCAGGGCCACGCCGATGGTGTTGGCGCCGGGCCGCAGGCGTTCGGTGACGTCGTAGGTGGCGTACTGGACGCGCTCGGCGTAGTCGGTGTTGGCGGGTTCGAGGACCGCGTCGCCCACGGGCTCGCCGTTGATGCTCGCGTCGTGGATGCCGAGTCCGGCGATGTAGAGGCGGGCGCTGCGCACCGCCTCGGGGAGGGTGAAGTCGTCGGCGAGCAGGGGCAGTCCGGCCGGCAGGTACGGGGTGGGCGGCCGCTGCCCGGTGACCCGGGTGAGCTCGGTGAACGGGCCGGTCGCGCCGTCGGCGGAGGAGACCGCGTAGTCGACGGGGAAGTTGGGGACGCGTCCGTCGTCGGTGAGGACGTCGGCGCGCGGGTACAGGGCCAGCTCGTCGAAGGTCTTCACCGACTTCAGGTCGAGGGTGAGGGTGACCGGGGTGGCGGAGACGTCCGGGCCGGTGTGCGCGGCGCTGCGGTAGCCGGCCGCGGTCTGCAGGGCGCTGTTGGGCAGGCCGTCCACCGTCAGCGCGGGTTCCCAGGTCTTGCGCAGCGTTTCGGTCTCGGACGCGGTCACCGCGGCGCCGCGGGCGAGGCCGGTGGCGGAGGTGGTGGAGTCGCGGAGGTCGATCTCACCGAGCTGGAGCCGCCAGGTGCGGTCGGGGAAGGACTCGGCGAGCGGCAGGCCGAGCCGGGTGACGTCCAGGCGGACGTAACGGGCGGTGGTCCTGGGGAGCCGTACGACGACGGGTTCGGCCGTGCGCCTGCTCAACCGCCAGTCGGGGTGGGTGATCCAGTCGGCTCCCCAGTCGGATCGCTTCGTCAGGCCGGTCTCGAAGACGGCGGTGCGGCTCCAGCCGCCGTCCCGGTGCCCGGGCCCGGACCAGAGCATGACGCGCCAGTGGACGCGGGTGCGGGACCCCAGTTCCTTCCCGTCGTACGTGGTCGAGGGCACGGCCGAGTCGACGCGGCCGGAGTCCCACAGGTCGGGGCGGGAGGAGTGGAGCAGCCGGGGCGAGGTGGCGGCCTGCACCCGGTAGGCGGACTGCCGGGCGCCGGGGCGGTCGGCGTCGATCTCCCAGCTGAGTTCGGGGGTGGTGTCGTCGATGCCGAGGGCCTGGGTGAGGTGCTGGGTGCGCAGCCTGGTCGGGGAGACGTCGCCGGTGGCGGCGTCGGCGGTGACCGCGCCGGCCAGCACGGTCACGAAGGCGGTGGCCGCGGCCAGGGCGGCGGACCACCCGGGTCTGCGGTGCGGGTGCGGTGTGGACATGTGGCTTCCTGCCGGGTGTGGGAGGGACCGGGGGCGGGGGTCGGTACGCGGTGATGGGACCGGTGGACTTCGTAGTCCCGGAACGGTGTTCAGACGCGCCGGAGTTCGACCGTGGCGCGGCGCCGGAACCGGAGGGTCACGGGGCCGAGCAGGCCGGACGGCAGCGGCTTTTTGCGTTCGTTGGACAGCGTGTTGGAGACGCGCACGCTCAGGGTGTTGCGGCCGGGGCGCAGCCGCTCGGTGACGTCGGCGACGAACGGCGCCCACAGCAGCGGCGGCAGCACGGTGCCGTTGACGGTGACCTCCGCGACGTCGCGCACGTCGCCGAGGTCCAGCAGGACGCGGCGTCCGCGCAGCCGGTCGGTGTCGACGTCGACGGTGGTGGTGTAGGTGCCACTGCCGGAGAACAGCGGGTCGTGCGCGGTCCAGCTGCCCAGCGGAGCGGTGACCGGGGTGGCGCCGTCGCGGGCGAAGGCGAACGTCCAGTCGCCGGTCACCGGGACGGGGTCGAGCGGGTCGTCGACGCGTACGGTGCCGCGGTACGGGTGGTCGCCGTCGGTGCCGGTGAGGGTGTGGGTGCCGGGCGCGGCGGCCTCCACGGTGGCCCTGAGCACCGTTCCGCGGCGTTCCACGGCCAGGACCGGCAGGGGCGAGTCCGTGAGGTGGGGTGCGTGCCGGACGCCGGGGCGCACCACGACGACGAGGCTCTGGTAGGGCTCGAGGTCCAGCGGGAGCCGTACGCCGTCCTTGGTGCCGCGGTGCAGCGGCGCCGGGCCGCCGGTGCCGGTCTCCGGGTCCCAGACCTCGGGGACGCCGGCCGCGGGCAGGCCGGCGACGGTCGTGGTCCGCTCGCCGCTCTCGTTGTTGAACAGGAGGACGGTGTCCGCGCCCTGCCGCACGCGCAGCACCCGGACGGCGTCCCGGGGCGGGTCGAGGACGGCGGCGGCCGTGCCGGCGTCGATCGCGGCGGCCCCCAGCGCGCCGGTGTCCGCGACGCGTACGGCGTGTCCGCGCCCGAGGGTGCGGCTGCCGGGTACGCGGTCGCCGAAGAGGTCGGCGAGACCGTGCGCGAGGCTGCGGTCGCTGCCGTCCGCCTCGTCGGTGTCCAGGGCGCCCACCGCGATCACGGTGCCGCCCGCGCGGACGAACTCGCGCAGCACCCGCAGGCCGGCCACGTCCAGGGTCGGCGTCTCGGGAACGACCACCAGGTCGTAGGCGGCGTGACCGACCACGAGCCGGCCTCCCCGGACTCCGGCGTGGGCGCGCAGCGCCGGGTCGCCGGTGAGGGCTCCCTCGTGCAGCAGGTCGAAGTCGACCTGGGAGCGTTCCAGGGCGTAGGCGGCGTCGGCGAGCGGGCCGTCGACGTCGCCCTGCCGGTCGGTGCCCGTCGCCTGCTCGGCGGCGCGCTGCGGTTGCAGCAGCGCGGTGCGGGCGGCGGAGGTGCCGCGGCCGGCCTCCATGAGCCGTCCGATCCACTCGGCGAGCGGGCGCATCGCCCACCACCAGGGGGCGCGCGGGCCGAACGGCGGCGGGAAGTACACGCGGGTCTCGTCGGTCCACAGCGCGTGCAGCACCGTCAGGTTGACGCCGCGGGCCGCCTGCGCGCCCACGGTCGCGCGCACGAAGGCGGGGGTGACCTGCCAGCCCATGTTGCCGAACATCTCCAGCAGGGCCCGTTCGCGGCCCATCTGGTGGGCGACGGAGACCGGGTTGCGGGGGATCATGGTGGGCTCGCCGGCCACGTACTCGGCGGTGATGATGTCGCCGCCGGGCACCTGCGCCCACTGGTTGACCTTGTGCAGGTCGCCGGTGGTGACGATGCGCTTGGCGGGGGCGGTCTCGTCGTAGAGCGGGTTGGTGATGAGGGCGACGCCCCACTCGTCGTACAGCCGCGCCTGCTTCTCGAAGGCCTTGGCGAAGCGGTCGGAGACGGCCTGCCAGTAGCGGCCGCGGACGGTGCGGCCCGTGCGGCCGAGGTCGTCGAAGGCGGCGGCGTAGGCGGCGCCGGGGGTGACTCCGACGGCGCGCAGGGCCCCTTCGAGGGAGGGTGACCACGGCAGGCGCTTGAAGTGGGCCTCGGCGGAGGCGAAGAAGGGCTCGTCGTCCCAGAAGCCGGGGACGACCGTGCCGAAGTACCGTCCGAAGCGGCGGTGGTACTCGGCGGGGACGATGTCCAGGAACAGCTCGACCGGTTCGTCGTCGAGCAGGTCGACGTAACTGCGGCTGTATCCCTGGGAGTCGTCGACCAGGAGGACCCCGCCGAAGAGGTCCACCTGCCACTCCCCCGCCGGCACCTGCCAGGTGTGGTCGCCGGTCAGCCGGCCCGTGAGGTCGGTGACGTCGGCCGGGTCGGCCGCGCCCAGGGGGCGTGCCGCCGCGGCGGCGAGCGTGAAGTGCTCGGCGGACAGGTCCTTTTCGGGGAAGGCGCGGGCGGCGGAGGGCTCGTCGAAGGCCGAGTCGTACAGGACGGCGCCGTCGGCGTCCTCGACGGTGAGGTTCTCCCAGAGGGCGCGCTGGTCGTCGACGGCGCGCACGCCGGCGCCGCCCGTGGCGTGGGCGGAGTCCTGGACGGTGCCCTTGTCCCGGCCGTCGAGCGTGACGTGCACGCTGTCGGCGCGGACGGTGACCCGCAGGGTGTGGTACTTGGTCCTGTTGAAGCCGTCGGTGCGGGTGCTGCGCAGCAGTTCGGCCGGTTCGGCGCCGGGGGTGAGGCGGTGGACGGTGACCACGCCGGTCTGGTCGAAGGTGACGGCGTACCCGGCGCGCGCGTCGGCCGAGCCGCGCACGACGAGGCCGGCCGCGCCGTGTTCGGCCTTGGCGCTGCCGGTGACGGTGTAGTCGGCCCAGCCCGCGCTGTCGCGCAGGACGGTGGCGCCGTGGAGCACGGCGGCGTCGGCCACCAGGCGTCCCGCCTCGACGCCGACTCCGGTGCTGCGGCGCAGGTCGACGGCGGCCGGGCCGCGCACCACGGTGGTCGAGCGGGCCAGTGCCTTCAGGCGCAGGTCGGGCCGGGGGGAGTAGGTGCGGCCGCCGACCTGTCCGCCCTTGACGATGAACTCCCCGGCGCGTCCGCTGGGGAAGTGGTCGTCGTTGAACAACCACACGCGCATGCCGGTGCGTTCGGCGGTGCGCAGGACGTGGCTCACGATGTCGAACCACTCCTCGGTGAAGAACACCGGGCGCATCTCGGCGTTGTCGAAGGAGAAGAGGACGACCTCGTACATGCCCTTGTCCCGGAGGTCCGCCATCTGGCGGTCGACCAGGTCGGGGGTGACGGGGCCGTTCCAGTACCAGTAGACGGTGGGGCGGCTGTCGCGGCGCGGGTCGGCGAAGTGCCGGGGCGAGAAGGCGTGCCGGTCGGCTCCCGCGGAAGTGGTGGACGCCTCGGTGGCGTGGGCGGCCTCGGGCAGGCCCACGGCGACCAGGGCGCCGGCGGCACCGGCGGCGGCCACGAACCGGCGTCTGGAAAGGGCGCCTTCGGTGCTTTCGGTGCTTTCGGTGCTTTCGGTGGGTCGGGGTGTCGCCTCTTCGGGCATGGCGCGGCTCCAGGAGTGGGTGGTGGTGGGGCGGGCGGGCCGGCGTCGCTCAGCCCTGGGCGAGCTGGCGTACCTCGTCGGCGGTGAGGGCCCGGTTGCGCAGCCGGAAGTCGCGGAACGCCCCCCGCAGGTGGGGGTGGGTGCCGTTCTGCGAGCGGCCGAGGAAGTTGCGGCTGGTGCGGCCGAGGAGGAGGGGGCCGGCCACCATGGCCGGGTTGCGGCCCGCTTCGGCTCCGTCGACGTAGAGCACGCCGGTGCCGCCGCCGAGGGTGAGGGCCACGTGGACCCAGCGGCCGGTGGGCAGCGGGCCGGTGGCGTCGACGACGTCCTCCCGCTCCATGCCGGAGATCTTCAGGGCCGCGCGGGCGCGGCCGGCGCCCGTGGTCGCGGCGAGGAAGAGGTAGGTGTCCTTGTGGTAGCCGAGGTCGAAGACGCGCGCGGACGGGACGAGGGCGTCCACCCGGACGCGTACGGACACGGTCAGCTCGTCCAGTCCGCTGGGCAGTCCGGCGGGAAGCGCGATGTGGCCGTCGCGTCCGTCGAGGGCCACGGCGGTCACGCCGCCGTCGGTGCTCCAGGCGGCGCCGCCCGCGAGGGAGGCGTCGGCGAAGGTTCCGGTGCGGTCGGCGGCCGAGGTGCCGCTGCCCTCGTCGAGGGGGTAGCGGGCCACGTCCCGTGCGGGCGCGGGCCGCGGCGGGACGGCCCAGTACACGTTGTAGTGCTGGTGGTGGACCTCGTGGAAGGGGCGCAGGGAGACGCGGGCGCCGTCCGCGACCGCGCTGAACGCGGTGCGCTCGCCGGGCGTCCGGCGCAGGGTGCCCGGGTGGATGACGGGCAGGGTCGCCAGGCCGGTGCCGCCGTAGGTCCCGGCCAGCACCAGCGGACCGTATGACAACGATGCCACCTGCGGGTTGTCGGGCGCGGGGCGCCAGACCGGGACGCGTGGCAGGACGAGTTCCACGGTGTCCCCGGTGCGCCAGTGGCGGGTGACGGTGGCGTAGGTGCCCGGTTCGAGCGGTGCCCCGGCGGTGCGGCCGTTGACCTTCAGCACGGCCCGCCGCCCGTCGCCGTCGGCGACCCACGCGGGGACGCGGATCCGCAGGGTGAAACGCGCCTGTCCGGCGGTGACGGTGAGGCGGGTGCGGTCGCCGGCGGGGTACTCCGTCTCCTGACGCAGCGTCACCCCCGTCTGCGTCCAGCGCACTTCGGAGGGGATGAACAGGTTGACGTACAGCTCGGGCCGGCGGGTGCCGCGGGAGCGGAAGTAGACGGTGTCGGCGAACTTGGTGTGCGTCTCCAGGCCGGTGCCGTGGTCGCAGGAGAAGTTGTCGTAGTCCCCGCTGTAGCTGCCGGGGGCGGCGCCCAGTCCGCCCTTGGGCTCGCGCTGCGACCCGGCCCACAGCCCCGTGTAGTAGGTGACGAAGCCGTGCTCGGAGTCGGGGTCCTGCTCGGCGAGCATCTGGTTGTAGAGGGTCCACTCGTAGTGGTCCAGGTAGTCGGCGCGCTCGGGGCGGTGGCGGAAGAGGTGGCGGCCGAGCTTGAGCATGTTGTAGCTGTTGCAGTTCTCGCAGGTGACCGTCGAGAGCCGGCTGACGATCTCGCCGGGAGGACCGAAGAGTTCCTTGTCGGAGTTGCCTCCGATGGCGTACGAGTGGTCGCGTACGACGGTGGTCCAGAAGGTGTCGGCGATGTCCAGGTACCGCCGCTCGCCGGTGGCCTCGTAGCCCGGCACGGCGCCGACCACCTTGGCGATCTCCGTGTTGGCGTGGCGGCCGGCGAGTTCGTCGCGGCCGGCGGCCAGCGGCGCGTACAGCTCGTCGTGGTCGAAGCGCCGCGCGGTGCGCAGGTGCACCGGGTCGCCGGTCACCAGGTACAGCCGGGTGAGGACGTCGTTCATGCCGCCGAACTCGACCTTCAGCACGCTCTGCATCCGCTCGCGGGACAGCGGCGCGGTGCGGGCCTCGGCCCAGGCGGCCATCTCCAGCAGGACGTCCAGGGCCTGTGCGTCACCGGCCAGCCGGTACTGGTCCAGCAGGCCGGCCATGATCTTGTGCAGCGTGTAGTAGGGCGCCCACGGCTTCCCGCCGGCCTCCAGCTGGTCGAAGACCGTCTCCGGGAACGCGGAGAGGTAGCCCCGGTGGAAGCCGGCCGACGGTGCCGCCCGCTGGCACTCGGCCAGCGCCGAGACGAGCGTGCGGGCCTTGTCCGCGTAGGCGCGGTCGCCGGTGCCGGCGTGGGCCTGGGCCAGGGCGCTGAGCAGGTGCCCGGTGGTGTGGCCGCGCAGCTGGACGGTGGGGGCCTCCCAGCCGCCGCAGGGTTGTGCCGACGACGGCAGGCCGACGTTCAGCCGGAAGGTGTGCAGCAGCCGGTCGGTGTCGACGAAGAGCAGATAGGCGCAGGTGCGGCGCATGTTGGCGAGGAACGGGCCCTCGAGCAGCCGGACTTCGGAGAGCGCGAACTCGTCCAGCGCCGGCTCCGGGCCGGTCGCGCCGGACCGTCCGGCGGGCACGGACGCCGGTGCGGGTGCGGGTGCCGCGGCGGCCGGGGACGGGGGTGTCGTCACCGCCGCGGCGGCCGCGGCGGATGCGGTGAACAGGACCTGGCGTCTGGACGGGGCGGGCCTGCCGGAGAATGCGGGCATGGCACAGGGCTCCCTTCACTGGCAACGACGGCGGGTGGGTCAGGAACGGGGAGACCGACGGGAGTTGAATCGTTTTACTCGACTGGGCGCAGACGCTAAGCGCCGCCATGGCGAGCGTCAAGAGTTCTCACAGGATGCACGTGGGGCGACAATTACCCCTGTGACGTGCGGGAGTTGGACGCACGCGGGCATGCCGCCGCGCGGACGGGCGTGGGCACCGTCCGCGCGGCGGCTGTCTCACGGCCGGGTGACCCCGGCGGGAATCGAGAGGATTGAAACGTTCAATCAGAGGGTGGTCTGGGCGTACGGCACCAGGCGGACCGGGCCCACGAGTCCGTGGTCCTGGCGGGCGACTCCGCCGAAGACCTCCGGACGGGTCGTCCTCAGGCGGTTCACCAGCGGTGTCGCCACCTCGATCTCGAGGGTGTTCTCGCCCCGCCGCAGCAGCGGACCGACGTCGATGACGGGGCACAGGCGGTCGGCGGGGCCCGAGGACCGTCCGTTGACCGTCACCCGGAAGGTGTCGCTGACCTGTCCCAGGTCCAGCACGGCGCCGTGGGAGGAGGTCCAGTCGTCCGGGAGCACGACGGTGGTGCGGTACGTGCCGACGCCGGCCGAGTCCGCCAGTTCGGGGATGCGCGACCAGGGCAGCAGGGTGTCGAGGACGACGCTGCGGCGCACGGTCTCGGTCCGGGTCGCGTCGGCGCCGGGGAACCAGTCGTCCACGTCGAGGTGCCACCGGTCCGGCTCGATCGCGGCGGGCACGGCCGGGAGGGTGGTGGTGACCGTGCGGCCCTGCGACAGCCGGGTCCGGTACGTGCCCCCGGCGCCGGCCCGCACGGTGAGCCCGCCACGGGTGAACAGCACCTCGTCGGCGTCCGAGGAGACGGCGTGCGGACGGTCGCCGTTCCGGTCCCCGAAGAGCCCCGGCCGTCCCAGCGCCACGATCGTGGTCTGGCCGGGCCGCAGCGCGACGCGCAGGGTGACCTCGTCGCCCTGCCGCGTGTACCGCGCGGCGCGTTCGGCCCTGCCCGTCCAGGGGTCGAGGAGGTAGGGCACGAACGCGCGGCCGCGGGTGCAGCGCAGGGTGACGTCGTGGTCGATCGCGGCGACGGGCGGCTTGACTGTCTCGGCGTGCTTGCCGTTGCACAGGTAGTAGAAGTCCGCCCGGTCCGTCACCCGGTGGGCGTTGAGGAGCGTGGAGGCGGTGGAGTAGCGGGCGTCGGGGGTGACGCCGAGGGACGTGAGCGCGTCGCCGACCGCCGTCTTGTCGGTGACCCGGACCACGTTGGGCAGGGCGAGCAGGCGGGCCAGCACGTCCCGCAGCCGCTCCGTCTCGCCCGGCTCCGGCACGCCCGGCGTGAGCGCCTGGTCGAAGGCGCCGAGGAACACCGTGGGCAGCCCGGCCTCGGCGAAGCGGAGCAGCTTGCGGGCGTCGGCCAGGGCGAGGGTCGGGGTGGAGCCGTGGAAGAAGTCGCCCTCGACGAACAGGGCCTTGTAGGCCGGACCGTCCGGGGCGAGCCGGCCGCCGGACACCCTGGCGTTCGGCAGGTCGAGCAGCGGGCCGCTGAGGAACTGGTGGGTCCATCCGAGCGGGACGCCGGTCGAGGTGAACCAGGACGCGCCGATGCCGGTGGCGGAGTAGCCGGTCTGCCGGAAGACGGCGACGTCCGCGCGGACCGTGCCGGCCTGGAGGACCTGGTGGACGCGGCCGAGGTAGCCGGAGACGTCCTCGGCGTGCCGCCAGGTGGGCTGGCGGGGACCCCAGGACTCGCTGTAGCCGGCGGTGCCGTTGTAAGGGCTGAAGGCGGCGAAGCCCGGCCACTGCGACTCCGGGGCCTTCGCGTAGGAGAAGCCGTGCAGGACGGTCTGGTTGACGCCGGCCGCGTAGGCGCCGCCCATGGTGCGCAGCACGCGGTCCCAGGTGGTGCTGTAGGCGGAGCCGTTGTAGGCGCCCGACTCGCAGGAGAGCACGGTGTGCCCAGCCATGTCCCGGCCGCCGGCCAGGCAGCGGTAGTCGTCGAGGTTCTTGAAGCCCAGGGACTCGCCCTCGGCGATGTCGAGGATCGCGGCGGAGGCGATGGAGTCGGTCTGCAGGCCGTAGGGCTGGGCGCGCAGGGACATGCCGAAGCCGTGCGCCCAGTCCCTGAGGGCGCGCACGTGGTGGCGGTTGAACAGGTCGGACACGGTGGCCCAGAAGTCGTGCCGGATCTGCCGGGTCAGCTGGGCGTCGAAGGCGAACACCTGGTTGCTGTTGTCGAGGACGACGGCGGGCAGGTGGGGCAGCAGGGGGCGGCCCGTGCGCTTCTCGAACTCCTCCGGCAGCCGCCGCGTCCAGACCAGTCCGTCGGTCTCCAGTTCCACGGAGTCCTCGAAGAAGGCACCGCCCGCGGCTTCGAGCAGGCGCCGCAGGGAGCCGGTCAGGATGTGGCGGTCCCAGAAGTCGGTGACGGCGGCGGTGCCGGCCTCGCCGAGGTGGTCGACCACGTAGGCGGCGGGGGCGGTGTGGGGTCCGGATTCGGGCTGCTGTCCCGAGCCGCGCCGCCAGTACGAGATCAGCACCCAGTCGCCCTCGGCGGGCGCCGTCCACGTCAGGGTGCCGTCGGTGACGGTGCCGGTCAGGTCGCGGACGCTGTCGGGGGCGAGCCCGGTCTCCTTGCGGGTGGAGTTGGCGGTGTCCACCCGGGCCGCCTGGACGGCGACGAGGTGCTCACGGGTGACGCCGGGGGCGGCCTTGTGCGCGGGCGGGGGCACCGGTCCGCGGTAGGTGGCGCCGCCGGTCAGCGGGACCCGGCCGTGGACGAGTTCCTGGGTCGCGGCCTCGTCGTCGGGGGTGATACCGGGGACGGCCGCGGGCCAGCTCGGGCCGAGGGTGAGGTCCACGGTGAGGCCGCGTCTCGCCGCCCGGCGCAGGGCCGCCTCGACGCCGTCCCGCCAGGGTCTGCCGCCCCAGCCGTGACGGGCGGTGTCGAGCAGCGACTTGTCCTTGATGCTGTGGTGCACGGCAGCGATCTCGGCTCCGCCGAAGCCCGCGTCCGCGATCTGGTCGATCTCGCGGGCTATCTCGTCCGGGTCCACCAGACCGTCCGGCCACCACCACCGGAACTTCGGACGCACCGACCGGGCGGGGGCGGCGAACCAGTCGGCGGTCGGTCCGGCGCCTCCGGCGGCGGGAGTCGCGACGGCGCCGTCGGCGGAGGTCGCGGCGGCGGTGGAGGCGGGAGTCGCGGCGGCGCCGGGTGAGGCCGCGCCGAGGGCGGCCGCGGTCCCCGCGGTCACCGCCGCGGTCAGGACCGTGCGCCTGGACATCCCGCCACGCTGCGGGACGGATTCGTCGTACATGAGTGCACCCCAGAGAAGTTCACAAGCATTGAATCGTTTCAATCGCTACCGAACGCGGGAACGCTAAACCGCGCGGTTCGAAGGGGTCAAGGTGTGGGACGCGAGGTGTTCTCCGGAACCGGTGACGCACGCGGACGAGATCGACGGGGTCCGCGGCTCAGGAGCGTGACCGTCGGCGCCTCCTGCCGGCCGGACTCCACGCACCCCGTTCGCGGGTGCACAGGAGCGAGGGCGATTCCGGCGCGTCCGCGTCGGGGCGGAGGGTCTCGGCCCGGTCGGCGGCCGCCCCCACTGCGGGCTCCACGACCAGAAGTGGTCCGGCCCCACCGGCGGACCCCCCGTGACGATCGGCTCGAACGGGGGTGTCCCCTTCGCTTCCGCGATCAACTCCACACGGGAAAGGGGCGCGTTCACGCCACCGGCGGGACGGCGGCCCGGCGTCGGGCCGCCACCCGGGTGAGCACGCCCCTGGGGTTTCGGCCATGACATGGAGCGAGGCGGAGTACCTGGACCACTTGCACGCCGAACGGCGTGCCTACGCATGGGTGATGCGGCATTACGGCGGCCTGACGCCCGCACAAGCCACGGAGCGGCCCTGGAGTGCTACCCGTACGAGCCGGCGGACCGTGCCCACCGCGGCCTGGTCCTCCACGACGAGGCCTGGCACTGGGCGATGCCGGCGATCCACGGTGGCCGGTACCCGGTGGAGCACCCCGAACTCGTCCATCCGCCGTCCGCCTACCAGGCCCTCGAATGAGGGACTCCACCGGCGGACTCCACCGGTGTCTTGCCGGAACGGCAACATCTCTTGGCGGTCCGCCGTGGACCGGGCGAGGCTCGGACGCGTTCCCCCCAGCAGAAGGAGCCCTGCATGAGTACCGACGACGCGGTCAGGTTCTGGGACGACGTCTACGCGGCCCGGCCGGCGGCCACCGATCCGCGGCCGAACGCACGCCTCACCGAGACCCTCGCGGATCTGCCGCCCGGCGACGTGCTGGACCTCGGATGCGGTGCCGGTGGCGACGCACTGTGGCTGGCCCGCCAGGGGTGGCGCGTCACCGCCGTCGACGTCTCGGCCGTGGCGGTCGAGCGCCTCGCCTCGCTCGCCGTCTCGCACGGCCTGGCCGACCGGATCACCGCCCGGCGGCACGACCTGCGGGAGTCGTTCCCGGACGGTGCGTTCGACGTCGTCTGCGCCCACTATCTGCACACTCCCCTCGACCTGGACCGGGCGGCCGTGCTGCGGAGGGCCGCGCACGCCCTGCGGCCCGGCGGGCGGCTGTTGGTCGTCGACCACGGGTCGACCGCTCCGTGGTCGTGGAACCAGGACCCCGACGTCCGGTACCCGGCCCCGCGGGAGGTCGCCGCGGACATCGGCCTGGACCCGGCGGTCTGGACGGTCGAGCGGGCCGACTCGCCCCGCCGGGTCGCGACCGGACCGGACGGGCGGACCGCCGAGGTCACCGACCACGTCCTGATCGTCCGCCGCACGGCCTGACCGGGGCCCGCCCCGCACGAGGAGGAACCATGCGCCGCGGAAGCCGGGGCGCCACCCCGCCGCCCCGCGCCGGAAGCAGCGAGACCGAGGTGCTGCGCGGCTTCCTCGACCACCTGCGGAACTCCGTCGCAGCGAAGGTCGAGGACGCCCCCGAACCGCAGGTCCGGACCGCCTCGGTGCCCTCGGGCACCAACCTGCTCGGGCTGCTCCACCACCTCACGTCCGTCGAGCGGGCCACGTTCCTCGGGGACCGGGTCGGCGACCGGCAGGCCACCTTCCACGCCGCACCCACCGACAGCGTGGCCGATGTCGTCACCCGCTACCGGGAGGCGGTCGCCCGGGCGAACGACGTGCTCGACGCGTGCGCCGACCTCGGCGCACCCCTCCCCCGTCCCCGGTCGAACGGCCCCGCTCCGAGCGTCCGCTGGGCGCTCACCCACATGATCGAGGAGACCGGCCGCCACGCAGGCCACGCGGACATCCTCCGTGAACTGATCGACGGGGCGACCGGACGCTGACCCGCCCCCGGGTGCCGCCGCACCGGCACGGCGCGGGCCGTGTTCCGTACCCTGGCGGCATGCGCATGCGCCCCACTCTGAGCTGGACCCCCGAAGAAGACCTGCCGCCGGGCTCCACGGACCCGGGGCCGGTCGCCGCCGCGCTGGGCACCGGCGGTGTGGTGGTGCTCAGCGGGGCGGGCCTCTCCACCGAGTCGGGCATCCCCGACTACCGGGGCGAGGGCGGGAGTCTGAGCCGCCACACGCCGATGACCTACCAGGACTTCACCGGCAGCGAGCGGGCACGGCGCCGGTACTGGGCGCGCAGCCACCTCGGCTGGCGCACCTTCCGCCGCGCCCTGCCCAACGCCGGGCACCGGGCCGTGGCCGCGTTCGGGCGGCACGGCCTGCTCTCGGGTGTGATCACGCAGAACGTCGACGGCCTGCACCAGGCCTCCGGCAGCGAGGGCGTCGTGGAGCTCCACGGCGGCCTGGACCGGGTCGTCTGCCTCTCCTGCGGCGCCCGCAGCCCGCGCCGCGCACTCGCCCGGCGGCTGGAGGAGGCCAACCCGGGCTTCGCGCCGGTGGCCGCGGGGATCAACCCCGACGGTGACGCCGACCTCACCGACGAACAGGTCGGGGACTTCCGCGTGGTGCCCTGCGCGGTCTGCGGCGGCGTCCTCAAGCCGGACGTGGTGTTCTTCGGTGAGAACGTGCCGCCGCAGCGGGTCGAGCACTGCCGCGCGCTGGTCCGTGAGGCGGCCTCGCTGCTCGTCCTGGGATCGTCGCTGACGGTGATGTCCGGGCTGCGGTTCGTCCGCCAGGCCGCCCAGGCCGGCACACCGGTACTGATCGTCAACCGGGACCCGACCCGGGGCGACCGGCACGCCGTCACCCGGGTCGCGCTCCCCCTGGGAACGGTCCTCACCACCGTGGCCGACCGGCTGGGCATCCCGGTGGACGGGCGGACGGCGGCCTGAGCGGCTGCCTCCGTCTCCGTCCGCAGCCCCCAGGCCCCGCCCGTCGTGTCACTCCTCGTCGCGCAGCCGGGCCGCCAGGGAGGCCAGCGGCTCGGCCGCCTCGGTGTGCCCCAGTGCGGTGAGACGGGAGACCGCGGCGTCGAGGCGGGTGAGGGCCGGGGCGGGGCGTTCCAGGTAGATGCCCTCCATGGCACCCGCGAGGCGGACGCACTCGGCCCATTCGCCGGCGTGCTCCTGGTCCTGCCCCGGCTCGCCGAGCAGGGCGAGGGCCTTCTCCAGGGCGGTCAGGGCCTCCTCGTGCTCACCGGCGTACGCGTTGACGCGCCCGTGTTCGTAGGCCAGGGCGGCGTCCAGGGGGCGGCCGTGGGCCTCGTACCCGGCGGCGCGGGCCTCGTCGGCGATCCGGCCGGCGTCGGCGAGGAAGGCGCGGGCACCGGCCAGGCCGTCCGGTCCTTCCTGCTGGGCCTGGAGGCGGGCGAGTTCGCGCAGGCAGTTGCTGAGCTGCTCGTGGCGCGGTTCCCGGGCGTGGGCGGCGAGCGCCTGGTCCGCGGCCTCGCGGGCGCGGCCGAACTCGCCGGACTCGCCGAGGAGCACGGCGGTCTCGGCGGCGATCATGGCGTGGCTGCCCGGGTCGTCGTCCCAGCCGGCCGACTCGGCCGCGAGGGCGACGAACTCCGCCGTGGCGGCCTTGAGGTCGTCCCCCGCGTGCAGCGCGCGGGCGCGGGTCAGACGCAGTTGGGCGACGAGCCGGTCGTCCAGTTCCCCGGCGGTGACGTCCGGTTCGGCGAGCACGGAGTCGAGCAGTGCGATGCAGTCCTCGACGCGTCCGAGGTCGAGACTGAGCTGGGCGGCGTTGCTGTAGGTGCAGTACGCGTCGAACCGGCTGCCGTGGCGCAGGTCCAGCTCCGCGGAGCGGGTCAGGTGCCGCAGCGCCTCGTCGGGGCGGCCCAGGTGCAGGCAGGCCCCGGCCAGATCGCTGTGGAGGCGGGAGGTGTCGACCGTGTCGGCCGGCCAGTCGGCGGCCAGCCGCAGGCCCTCGGTCAGGTCCGTGTACGCGGCCTGCGCGTTCCGCAGGCCGAGCTGGAGCCGGCCGCGCAGGGCGAGGGCGCGGGGCAGGTGCCAGGCCGGGCCGTGCGCCCTGAGCCGGTCGAGGGCACCGTCGGTGCCGGCGAGCGCGGCGGGCAGGTCACCGGTCATGGCGTGCGTGGTGGCCCGCAGCAGCAGGGCCCCGGCGATCTGCGCGTCGACGCCGTGCCGGGTGGCGAAGGTGTGCAGCAGGTCCACCTCGGCGAGGAGCGGCGCGATGTGCTCCTCGCTTCCCGACGTCTGCAGGCGCATGCCGAGCACGGTGGCCCGCAGCCGCAGCAGGCGCGCCTCCTGGTGCGGGGTGAGGCCGGGCGTCTCCTCGTGCAGGCGGACCATGGACGCGTGGGCGGCGGTCAGCGCGGCGATCCGCGCCTCGCTTCCGCCTGCGTCCTCCGCGGGGGGCTCCGCGGGAGTCTCCGCGGCGGCGAGCAGGGCGCAGGCGCGGGCGAGGGCCGCGTGGCCCGGCTGTCCGGCGTCGTCGTACAGGCCGGCGGCCTCCTCGTGGAGGGCGGCGGCGTCGGCGAACTCGTCCTTCTCGCGGGCCCGGCCCGCCTCGTCGTCCAGCAGGTCCGCGTGCAGGTGGACGAGCGACCCCACGGCCGGGTCGTCCGGGTGGGTGTAGGCGCGGGCGGCGACGAGCGTGCGCAGCCGTGCCCAGCAGGCCCGCGCGTCCGGGTGCCCCTGCTCGTCCAGTTCCCGTGCCCGGAGGATGAGTTCGGGCAGCGACTCGGGGACGGCGGGGGCCGTACGGGTGGTGGGCGCGGCGGCCGGGGCCGCCGGGACCGCGTCGTCGAGGGTGCGGGTGCGCAGGGTCAGTTCCAGCGCGTCCAGGAGGGGGGCGCGTCCGAGGCGGGCCGCGCGGCGGTCGGTGTGGGCGGTGGTGCCGTTGCGGGCGTCGAAGCGGGCGGCGAGGTCGTCGGCGCGTTCGCGGACCTCGGCGCGCAGGCCGGTCACCGTCCAGGTGCGGCCCGCGAATCCGGCGGCGGGCAGTTCGCCGTGGCCGAGGTGCTCGACGCGCTGGAGGAGGACCTCCACGCCGGTGAGGAAGTCGAACTGCTCCCGCGGCGAGTCCACCTCGTCGAACAGGCTCCGGTTCTCGGCGAGGAGTTCCAGGCCGCGTGCCTCGTTGCCGGTCAGCGCGCAGAACTCCAGGTGCCGCCCGACCTCCCCGGACATCGAGGGGTTGCGGCGGCAGCCGCGGTAGCCGGCGAGGTGCAGTTCGCGGGCCTGGTCGGTGCGGCCGGACCGCAGCAGGGGGAGCAGCGCGTACGAGAAGGAGCGGGCCGGCTCCTCCTGGCAGGACTCCTTCCCGGCCAGGACGGGCTCCCAGGCGCGCAGTGCCCGTTCGTCGTCGCCCGCCGCCAGGTGGTACAGGGCGCGCTCGCAGATCTCGCAGGCCTCGCAGTCGCTGAGCCGGGTGCGGGTGCGGCCGGCCCACAGCTCGTAGGCGAGGGCGGTGTCCTCGCCGGTGTGGGCGGCGAGCTGGTACGCCTGTCCGTAGTAGGGCTGGAGGCCGAGGCCGGCCTTCTCGTACCGGTCGCGCATCTCCGTCAGCCACTGGCGCAGGCTGGCCAGCGGGATCTCGGGCAGCGCGCGCAGGGCGTTCGCCACCCACTTGAACCGCCAGAACAGCGTGTGGCGCAGGCGGTCGTCGAAGACGTCGGGCTGCTCGTCGAAGAGGGTGAGCAGACGGGCGAAGACGACGGGCGACTTCCGGGGTTCGGAGCCGTAGGTGTACGCCTCCTGGAGTTCGAGGAGCGCGCGGACGAGCGGGACGGGCTCCGCGAACCGCTCGGCGGCGTCGACGAGTTCCTCGGCGGTGACGGTGCGGGGGCGGCCGTAGGGGCGCCGGCGGTTCTCCTGGAGCGCCTGGTACAGCTCGTCGGTGCTCTGGGGGTGGGGTGCGGTGGGCATCGTCAGCTGTCCTTGCGGAGGGCGTGGGCGAGGAGGTCGAGGAAGGAGCGGTTGATGAGGCTCGACTCGGCGGGTCTGAGCGGTCGCCGGGACAGCAGCGCGGCCTGTCCGTAGAGGGCTTCGGCGCTGGTGCGGGCCAGCTCGGGCTCGTCGATGGCGACGGCGGTGCGCACCAGCGGGTTGAGCTGGTTGAGGATCAGCTGGGCCCGCGGTGCCTCCTGGCGCAGGGCGCCGAGGATGTCGCCCCACAGGCCGCCCTCCTGTTCGCGGGCGAGCTGGGAGCGGGTGCGTTCGTGCCGGGCCTCGCGGCTGTCGACGAGGAGGGCGGGGGCGGAAGCGGGCTGGAAGGTGCGCAGCGCGACGTCGCAGTCGAAGACGGCGAGGGCGTCGCGGGCCTGCGCGAGGTAGGCCGCGGCGGCGAGTTCCGTCTCCCGGTCGACGGGGTCGAGGTGGGCGGTGAGGGTCGCCGGGTCGAGGTCGGCGACGGTGGCCTCGGGCCTGATCTCGGGCAGCCGGTGGACCAGTTCGCGGTCGTAGGTGTAGCCGCCGTTGACGACGCCGAGCCCGGCGGCCGAGGCGATCGCCGCGACCTGCCGGAACTCCTCCACGCTCGAGGTCACGAGCACGGTGCGGTGGGTGCGCGCGAACTCGTCGAGGGTGGTGTGCCCGTCGGTGGTCTCGAACGGCAGCCAGGGCAGCAGCATCCGCAGGATCTCGTCGTCGTGCACCGCGAGCGACTTCACGGCCAGGTGGTGGGCCTGGAGGAAGCGGTCGAGCAGGTCCGGGTCGCCGGCGGCGGCCCGGGCGATCCACGCGCGCAGCCGCTCGGCGAGGGCGTCGCGGACGGCGGCGAGGGTGTCGTCCTCGTACAGGGACTCGCGGGACGCGGTCGGGCGCAGGCTCTCGGCGTCGACGACGCAGCGGACGAAGAACGCCCACTCGGGCAGGATCTCCTCGGCCTGCTCGGACAGGAGCATGCCCTTGACGTGCACGCGGTGGCCGTGGCTGCGGCCGGCCGGCACCGACTCGGGCAGCACGCACGCGATGCCCTTGAGACCCACGGCGGGCAGGTCCAGCTCGATGGTGTCCAGCGGCCGGAAGCCGAAGACCTCCTCGCCGTACGCGGCCAGCGCGCGGGAGCGGGCTCCCGGGGTGGGGTACGTGCGGGCCC
Source organism: Streptomyces sp. NPDC044984 (assembly GCF_040646935.1). Classification (NCBI taxonomy): domain Bacteria; kingdom Bacillati; phylum Actinomycetota; class Actinomycetes; order Kitasatosporales; family Streptomycetaceae; genus Streptomyces; species Streptomyces sp. NPDC044984. Next base: position 89,042 of record NZ_JBEZBE010000027.1, on the reverse strand, counting down.
AGGGCGCGGCCTCCGGGTTGACCGGCGCGCCCGGACCGCCGGTGCCGTCGTCGAAGGTGACCGGGTGGCGCAGCAGGGAGCCGAAGTGCCGGGCCAGCGCGTGCACCTGGGCCGGGCGGGTCCACTCGCCCGCGTCGGCGCGGGGCGTCAGGGTGACGGTGGTGCCGGGCCGGGGGCGGGCGGAGGCGGGCAGGACGTGGACGGTGTAGCTGCCGTCGCCGCGTCCGCGCCACTCCACGGCGGGCGCGTCGGGGGTGCGGGCGGAGCGGCTCAGGACGTGGATCTCGTCCGCGACCAGGAAGCAGGAGAGCAGTCCGATGCCGAACTGGCCGATGAAGTCGCCGCGTTGCTCGACGATCTTCTCGGCGCGCTTGCTGCTGCGGCCGATCGTGGCGAGGAAGGTGTGCACGTCGGCCTCGGTGAGGCCGACGCCGTCGTCCTCGACGCGCACCACCGCGCCGTCGGCGTACAGGCGGATGCCGAAGGCGCCGGCGGGGGCGGCCGGTTCGAGGGCGTGCCGGGCGGTCAGCGCGTCCACCGCGTTCTGCAGGAGTTCGCGCAGGTAGACGCGGGGGCTGGAGTAGAGGTGGTGGGAGAGGAGGTCGACGAGGCCGCGCAGGTCCACCTGGAAGGTGCGGTCGGCGCCGGCCGGGTTCGCGGCGGGGTCGGGCAGAGTCATCGGGCAGTCCGGGGTGGGAGGGGGACGACGGATGGCGGGCGGTCCGGAAGCGGCGGGCGCCCGGGCGCGGCGGTGGCGGCGGGCGCTCAGGCGCGGCGGTGGCGGCGGGCGAACTCCTTCTCGGGGTCCGCGAAGAAGGTCCAGGGCCACTCGGTGTAGGCGCCGTCGAGCGTCCGGAAGACGCGCCGGACCGTGTGGCGCTCATCGGCCAGTGACAGGGCCATGGCGAACATGTTGAAGTCGTGCTGCCAGCCCGGGCGCCACACGTAGGCGGGATGGAGGATGCTGTGGTCGGCCGCCTCCCGCAACTCCGCCTGGATCTCGGGGGTTTCGAGGCAGTCCCCGCGGTCCGACTCGACCCATTCCTCGATGTGCGCCATGGCGATCACGCAGCCCAGGCTGTGCCCCTGCGGGGCGCGGGCGAGGGCGTCCCGGGCGAACGCCAGGGCCTGACCGGGCTCGCCGCCCCAACGGGGCTGCAGCTGCGCCAGCCGCTCGGTGTGGATCTCCAGGTCCAGCGGGTCACGGCGCAGGCCGGCGTCGAACCGGGTCTCGTTGACGGCGGGGCCCAGCGACATGCCACGGCCGGAGGTGAGGAGCTGACGCCACGGTGTCACCCATTCCGGCCGCAGTTCGGCGGCCTCCAGCAACTGCTCCTCGGCGATGTGGAGCCGCTCGTGGAAGACCCGCCACTGCTCCTGCGTGACGTGCACGGCGCGGGCGGCGGTGCGCGCCTCCCAGCCCCAGCTGATGTGGCGCGCCCCGGATATCAGCAGGGCCGTCGCCCGGTGCTCCTCGTCCTCCTCGACGGCCCGGCCGATCCAGTCCTGCACACCGTCCAGGACGGCCAGTTCGCCGAGGACCTGGTGGTCGCGGCCGAGGTCGAAGGGGGCCAGCGCCGCCTTGACCGCCTCCCACTCACCCGCGTCGGCCGCCTCCACCAGCGCGAGCACCCGGGTGTCCCCGAGCGCGCGCAGCGGGTACACCCCGTTCTTCCTGCGCGGGACGGCAAGCGCGTGCGGATCCGCCGCCGGTCTCTCCGCGTCCCTGCCGAACAACTTGCCGAACATCCCGCGCCCTCCCCTGGTCCCGCATGATCATCCGGTGCAGCATAAGCGACCCCGCGGACACCGCTTCCACAGGGTTTTTACCGGCGCTTCACGTTCCGGCCGACGCGGGCGCGTACCGCCGTCGCGGGCGGGCCGGCTGCCGGCGGAGCCCGGTGTCCGTTCCTCGTGGGAGCCGCACCGGGCGATGGATCAACGGACCCGGTGGGCCACCCGTTCGTCGGCCGGGACGCAGTCGGACGCGGTATCGGCGCAGGAGTTGGGCCTGCCGAACACCGCGCGTGTCAGAAGGACATCGCCCGCCCGCTGGGCGCGCGGCAGCATCCCCCGGTCCTCGGAGCTGATCTCGCCCTCGGGGGTGATGGAGATCGTCCTGCCGAGTCCTTCCAGATGTGCGCTGATCTCGCCGGCGAGTTCGGACGGCCTCCGCCCGATCAGCCGAATGCCGTCCAGTACCGCTTGGGGGCCCGTCCGGGCGTCCACGACGACACGGGTCAGACCGATGAATCGACGAAGTAGGCCACGACGTCCGCCTGGCGGCCGGATGCGTCCGCCTTGCGGAACCGAACGCGCGTCTGCTCGAACGGACCGAAGTCCTCGATCGGTGCGGCGTCGGAGGTGAAGGCCCGTGCGTCCATCACGGTGGTCGCCTCCCGCAGGCCTGCGCCGAACCGGAGAGGACCCACGCGTTCGAGCGGCTCGCAGTCCCACCGGTCCCGGTCCGATTCGGCGGTGACGGCCCACTGGCCCGGCCACATGTCCGACGCCTCCCCTCCGGCATCCTCTGATCGTCGAGGCGCCCGGCGGCCTCTACCGCCTCCGTCCGCCCGGCAGCCGGGCCGGTTCGGACGGGCCGGTGGCGTGTGGGGAGTTCGGGACTCCGGGCCGCGAAGGCCGCGGGATCGGCGCGGAACACCGCGTCGAGGAGGCCCGCTTCCTCTACACCCGGGGCGCGGACGGTCTCCCCCGGTTCCGGACCGTACGGGCTCACCGCGGGCCGGGGGCGGGGGCGACCTCGCTCACCGGGGTTTCGGGGCCGTCGGTCGGGGCCAGCGGGGTGGGACGGGCTTCGGTGGGCTCCGGTGACGCCGACGGAGCGGGCGTGACGGAAGGGCTGCTCACGGGAGGCGGGGCGAGAGGGACCGTCGGGGACACCGGGCGGTCGGGGGCCGACGACTGCAGCGGCAGTACGACGAGGGCGGCGACGGCGCACGTCAGTCCGGCCCCGACGGCGGTGCGGACCAGCCGGCGCCGCGCCGCGCCGCGGCGGATCTCCTCGAACCGGCCGGGGGGCGGGCCGAGGTGGTCGGAGACGGGCCGCAGGATGACGGCGAGGGGGTCGTCGGGTTCGAACTCCGGACCGTCGTCAGAGTGTGTGATCAAGGCTTCTCCTCAGATGGGCGCGGAGCAGTTCGCGGGCCGCGTGGAGGTCGGCCTTGATGGTTCCTTCCTTGCGTCCGGTCACCGCGGACACCTCCCGGATCGGCATGTCAGCGTAGTAGTGCAGCAGGATCGGGACGCGCAGCCGTTCCGGCAGCGACTGCACGAGCAGACGTACGGACGGGTCGGACTGTTCGGTGTGCGGGCGGACGGCGGTCTCGGTGGTGACGCGGTGCACGGCCTTGCGCTCGCGTTCGAGCGTGCGCCAGTGGTCCCGGACGAGGTTGGCCGCGGTGACGTAGAGGAAGCCCCGGGGCTCCGCCACCGACGTCCAGCGGGCCCACAGCCGGGTGAACGCCTCCGAGGCGATCTCGTGGGCCGTCCCGTCGTCGTCGACCAGCCGGCGGCACCAGCCGGCGAGGCGTGGGTAGAGGGCGGCGAAGAGCTCGGACGCTGCCTGCTCTCGGGACCGTTTCAACGCTCTCCATGGTCGTGGCGGTACTGGTGTCGTGGGGCCCGCCGCGTTCCCGGGCCGCGGGCGCACGGCCCGCCGGCCCGGGAACGCGGCGGCGGATCAAGGGCCGGCGGAGGTCAGGGCGGCGAACACGATCACGTTGTCGCGGTACTCGTCGCCGGTGCGCGGGCCGCCGCAGGTGATGAGCCGCAGCTCCGGCCGGCCGACGTCGCCGTAGACCGCGTCCGTCGGGAAGTCCGCCTTGGCGACCGTGCGGACCGAGTCGACGGCGAACACCGCCGCCGTGCCGTTCTCCAGGCGTGCCACGATCCCGTCCCCCCGGCGCAGGCGCGCGAGGTGGCGGAAGACGCCGTCCCCGTGGGCGCCGACCGTGACGTGGCCGAGGATCACCGACGGGCCGGTCTGGCCCGGCGTCGGCGAGTGCCGGTACCAGCCCGCGCGGTCGTCGGCGGTGACCGGAGGCACCTGGACGGTGTGGTCCGGGGCCAGCCCCAGCCGGATGACCGGGGTGTCGACCCCGATGGCCGGTATCTCCAGTCCGACCGGGACCGAACGCCCGAGGGGGCGCGCCGGTTCCGCGGAGGGCCGCGCGGACGGTGTCGTCCGCGCGGGGTGCCCGGCCGTGGACCGGCCGGTCCGGTGACCGCCGCCGGCGCAGCCGCCGAGGAGCGCGGCCGTCGCCGCGGTGGCGAAGGCACGCCTGGAGAGCGGCGTCATGCCGTGGTCGCCCGCCGGCGGCGTACGAGGAGGACCGCCGCGCCGCCGGTGGCGAGCACCGCGGCGGCGCTCCCGCCGATCAGCGCGCCGTCGGTCCCGGACTCCGCGGACGCGGACCCGACGCCGGTGTCGGGCGCACCGCTCGGTACGACGGCGACCCCGCCGGGGGCCGCCGACCGGTCCGGTGCGTCGCTCTCGGCCGGTACGGGGCTCGGGTCCGTGGCGTCGGCCGGGGCCGGCGACTCGCTGGGGGTCACGGTGGCCGCGGGGACCGGGGACGGCCCGTCGGCGAACGCGGGTACCGGGCTCGCCAGCACGGCGGTGCAGGCGAGTGCCGCGGCACTGAGGGCAGTTCGGCGCATGGATCGCTCTCTTTCGTCGCTCCGCCCGCACGATGGTCCGGCGGGCTGGGTCATGGATCGTGCGGAGAGACGGGACAGCGGCGGCACGGGTTGTAAAGAGAAGGCAAAGTCCCGTCAGGTGTGCTCGACGGCGGTGGTGACGGGCGTGCCGGTCTCGATGGTGCGGCTGACCGTGCAGAGACGGTCGTGCGACGTTCTGACCGCGCGGGGAAGGATCGCTCGGGCGCGATCGGCGCCCGCGCCGTCCGGGAAGGCGACCCGGAAGGTGACCACGAGGTCGGTCATGCGGTTGCCCAGCTCGTCGCTGATCTTGTCACCTGTCACCGTGACCGAGAACTCGTCGGGCTCGGCGTGGCGGCTGGTGGCGACGTCGACGTCCGCGGCCGTGCAGCCCCCGATCGCGGCGAGCAGCAGTTCGACCGGGGTGAAATCGGTGTTCCGGCGGTCATCGGAGGCGGTGCCGAACCGGATCGTGCCGCCACGGGAGTTGGTGGCCACGAAGTGGCCCGTGCCGGTCCGCTCGACGACGACGGAACGCGTGGAGTCTTCGCTCATGCGTCGACGGTAAGGCCACGGAGCGGCGTGCTCGCGGATCCGGCGGCACCGCGCTCCGCCACGCCACGGCCACGCCGCCCGGGGGTCGCGGCGCGCCGCCCTCCGCCGTGTCGTCCGACCTCAGCGGCGGCTCGGTGCCGGGACGCCTCCCCCGCTCGGACGCCACGACGGCGGACCGTGCCGGTTCCGGGGCGTGTTCGCGCGGGAACGGGGCACGCGGTCCTCGCGGACCGACCGGTCCGGCGTCCACGTTCCCGACTCCGGAGGCCTCCCATGATGGTCGTCGGCATCGTTGCCGTTTGCGTGGTGATCGCCGTCCTCGCCTTCCTCGTCCCGCGTCTCTCCCGGCACCCGCAGAACGGAGCCCAACGCGCCCTCGGCGTCGGCTCCCGGGCCGGGGCCAAGGCTCCGGGCCGGCTCGGGCGCCTCCTCGGCAAGCCCTTCCGTTCGAGCTCCCGCGCGGTCGGCCGCAGCGGTTCCGCGGGGCGGCGTGCCCGCGGGCGGCTGCCGTTCTGACGAGGGCCGGTTCCCTTCGGCGGCCACCGTGCGCCGCCCTCCCGCCCGTACGACAGGAAACCGGTCAACGGTGTGACACGGTGTGCCCCATGTCACTCACCGTCCGGGAGGGCGGGCCGAGGTGACCGCAGTCCCGCGACGAGGAACCCGACCAGCCGGCGCGCGTCGTAGCGGGGGTCGCTCTCCGCGCCGATGCACAGGTTCCCGACGCCGCGCATGAGCGTGTAGGCGTCGACGCCGGAGCGGATCTCCCCGGCCGCCGCGGCGGCCTCGAGCAACCGGGTGCAGGCCGGCACGAGACGGTCGAGGAAGTAGGCGTGCAGGGCGTCGAAACCGGCCTCGTCGGAGTGCAGCACGGCGGCGAGACCGTGCTTGGTGACCAGGAAGTCGACGAAGAGGCCGATCCACTCCCCCAGGGCCGCGTGCGGAGTCGCAGAGGTGGCCAGCAGGGCCGGGGCGGCCTCGGCGCAGGCGTCGACCTGGTGCCGGTAGACGGCGATGATGAGGTCCGCCCGCGTCGGGAAGTGGCGGTAGATCGTACCCACCCCGACTCCGGCCCTGGCCGCGATGTCGCGGACCGGAGCGTCCACGCCCGACGCGACGAAGGCCGCGGCGGCGGCGTCGAGCAGGGCCTCCTTGTTGCGCCGGGCGTCCTTGCGCCGGGACTCGGCCGCGCGCCCGGCGCCCCCGTCACTGTCGCTCACCGCGCCGCTCCTTCCGCTCATCACCGCTTGCCAAAACGGAACAGCGTTCCGTATCGTTCCGGAACACGGTTCCGTTTACTCATGATGCCAGAGCGGCGCCCGGCCACCAAGCCGTGCCCCGTCATGCCCTCACACACTTCCCGCACCGAGGAGACACCACCATGCAGTACCGCACCCTGGGCCGCACCGGCGTCCAGGTCAGCACCCTCGCGCTCGGCGCGATGAACTTCGGCAGGATCGGACGCACCACCCAGGAGGAGGCCACCGCCATCGTCGACGCCGCCCTGGAGGCCGGCGTCAACCTCATCGACACCGCCGACATGTACGGCAACGGCGAGTCGGAGGAGATGGTCGGCAAGGCCGTCGCCGGCCGCCGCGACGACATCGTGCTGGCCACCAAGGCCGCCATGCCCATGGGCGACGAGCGGAACCACCGGGGGAGCTCGCGCCGCTGGCTGGTCACCGCGCTGGACGACAGCCTGCGCCGGCTCGGCGTCGACCATGTCGATCTCTACCAGATCCACCGGTGGGACCCGGCCACCAGCGACGAGGAGACCCTGTCCGCCCTGACCGATCTGCAACGCGCGGGGAAGATCCGCTACTTCGGCTCCTCGACGTTCCCCGCGTACCGCGTCGTGCAGGCGCAGTGGGCCGCCCGCGAGCACCGGCTGGGCCGCTACGTCACCGAACAGCCCAGCTACTCCGTGCTGCAGCGCGGGATCGAGTCCGACGTCCTGCCCGTGGCGGAGGAGTACGGGATGGGGGTGCTGGTGTGGAGCCCGCTGGCCTCGGGCTGGCTGTCCGGCGCCGTCCGCAGGGGCCAGGACGTCACCACCCACCGCTCGGCGTTCATGCCGGAACGCTTCGACACCGCCCTCCCCGCCAACCGGGCCCGGCTCGACGCCGTCGAGCAACTGGCCGGGATCGCCGACGCGGCCGGCCTGACGATGATCCAGCTCGCGCTCGGCTTCGCCACCGCGCACCCGGCCGTGACCAGTGCCCTCGTCGGACCGCGCACCCTGGACCACCTGCACTCCCAGCTCGCCGCCGCCGACACCGTCCTCCCCGCCGACGTGCTCGACGCGATCGACTCCGTCGTCGCCCCGGGCACCGACCTGGCCGCACACGAGAAGTTCGACACCCCGCCCGCGCTGCTCGACGCGTCGCTGCGGCGCCGCTGACGGATCCCCCGCCGTGAACCCGGGGACAGAGCGCCGGAGTTCGCCGTCGAACACGGCACAACCCTTCGCCCGGTCCGCGGGTCACACCAGACAGGAGCAACCGCTCCAAGAGCCGCAAGGGGGAAATATGAGATTCACCCGTTCCGTCCTGGCCGCCTCCGCGGTGGCCGCCCTGTCGGCGGGAGCCACGACCGCCCTGGCGTCACCGGCCTCGGCCGCACCCGACACCACACCGCAGAAGGTCTGCGGAAGCGGCTACAAGACCGTGAACTCGGCAGCCGTCGGCTCACTGGGCACCGTCTATCTGACGTACAACTCGGCCAACGGCCGGAACTGCGTCGCGACCATCCGCACCAACCCCGGGACCGCCCTGGACATGTCCGCGTGGATCTACGTCCCCGACACCGAGGAGGGTGACCAGGACGACGGGCGGTTCACGTCGTACGCGGGGCCGACCTACGTCTACGGCAAGGGCCACTGCGTGGACTGGGGCGGCGGCATCAACAACGTGTACGTGCAGGTGTACGGCTCCAACTGCGGCGCCCTGAAGGAGCACCGGGTCACCTTCACCCGCTGACCCCCGCCCGTCGGCGGACCGCTTCGCCCTGCCGGGGCCGCAAGGCCCCGGCAGGGCTCCGGCGCGTCACCCGGCGTCTTCAGCGGCGCAGTTCCAGGGACAGGTGCGAGGACAGGGCCCCGAGGAAGCCGGGCGCGTCGAAGATCGCGCCGGCGGAGGCGACACCGGTCGTCCTGGTCCGTCCCGTGAGGATGCGGTCCACCGCTTCCACCACGAGGGGTGCGGTGACGGCGTAGATGTCCCGGCCCCGGGCCACGGCGCGGCGTTCGACGCCGCCGGAGCGCACGACGACGTCGACGAGGAAGGTCTGCGCGGACCGCCCCTGTTCGTCGGCCGCGGCCGGTGCCGGGGTGTCCGGGTCCGACAGGTCCCTGGCCGCCTCGACCGTCATGTAGGTGCGCACCTCCGGGACGGACAGGTGGCTGGGCACGGTGACGGCGTCCGCCATCGTGAACTCCCCGATGACGGTCCGGGGGCCCATCGGGTGGGGGAAGGGCCACTCCAGCGTCGACGCGTCCTCACGGTGGTACTCCAGCCGTCCGCCGGTGTACCGGACGCGCCGGCCGTCCCGCCTCTGCTGGGACACCGCGCCCGCCGCACGTGTTCCGGCGGTGGGGTGCCAGTCGCTGAGCCCGTAGGCGACGTGCACCTCGTCGGCCGCCGTCCAGTCGCCCATGGCGGCGGTGGCCAGCAGGTCACCGAGACCGCCGTAGAAGGCCATCGCGGGGACGATCACCGCTCCCGCCGCGCGGGCGCGGTCGCCGAAGTGCGTGAACGTGTCGGCGTTGGCCTCGATCTCGGCCGCCACGTCCACGTACGGGATTCCGGCGCGCAGCGCCGCCTCGATCACCGGTGCCGCCGTCGTGGCGAAGGGCCCGGCACAGTTGACCACGGCCGCCGCGCCGGCCAGTGCGCGGTCGAGCGAGACCGGGTCGTCGACCGACGCCGGGCGGACGTCCGTGCCGGGGTGGGACACCGCCAGCGCCTTCAGCTTTCCGGCGTCGCGGCCGGAGAGGACCGGGACGAACCCGCGCTCCCGCAACCGCGCCACCACGAACCGCCCGGTGTGCCCGTACGCGCCGAACACCACCACCGTGCGCTGCGACTCCATGAACTCTTCCCCGCCCTCGAACGATCCGTCGTGCTCCGTCGTGGACATCCTGTCGGGCGCGGGCACTCCCGCACGAGTGTCCGGAACGCCACGGCCCGTACAATTCCGGACGTGACCACTGTCGCGCTGGCCGTCACCGACGGGATGCTGCACTTCGAACTGTCCATCGCCCACGAGGTGTTCGGCACCGCCCCGGCGGGGGTGCCGGGCCCCTGGTACGACCTCGCCGTCTGCGGGCCGGGCGCGGTGCGGGCCGGACGGTTCCTGCTGGAGCCCGACCACGGCCTCGACCGGCTCCCGCACGCCGACACCGTGATCGTCCCCGGTTGGGCCGACGTCGACGAGGCCCCGCCCGCCGACCTGCTCGACGCGGTGCGCGCCGCCCACGCGGCCGGGGCCCGCGTGGCCTCCCTCTGCACGGGCGCGTTCGTGCTGGCCGCGGCGGGCCTGCTCGACGGGCGGCGCGCGACCACGCACTGGGCGCACACCCGGGTCCTGGCCGAGCGCCATCCCCGGGTGACGGTGGACCCGGACGTCCTGTACGTGGACGACGGCAGCGTGCTGACCTCCGCCGGGAAGGCCGCCGCGCTGGACCTGTGCCTGCACCTCGTACGCCTCGACCACGGCGCGTCGGTCACCAACACCCTCGCGCGCCGCCTGGTCGTGCCGCCGCACCGCCACGGCGGCCAGGCGCAGTTCGTCGCGACCCCGGTGCCGGCTCCGGGCAACCACCCCCTCGCCGAGTTGCTGCCCTGGGTGCTCGAAAGGCTGGACCAGCCCCTCACCGTCCAGGATCTGGCCCGCCGGGCGCGCATGAGCTCGCGCAACCTGGGCCGCCACTTCCGGTCGGTCACCGGCACCACCCCGCTGCAGTGGCTGCTGACCCAACGGATCCGCCACGCGCAGGAGTTGCTGGAGACCACCGACGACGGCATCGACAGCATCGCGGCGGCCACCGGCATGGGCACCGCCACGACGCTGCGCCGGCACTTCAACCGCACCGTCGGCGTGCCTCCCGACACCTACCGCCGCACCTTCCGCTCACGGACCCACCGGCACGCCCCGGCCTGACGGGCGAACTCACCCGGCTGTGCCGTCGGCCCGGAGGACGAGGGCTGCCGGAGGCACCCGTGCGATCAGCCGGACCGTGGAGCCGAGCGGGGCCGTCCTGTCGCCGGTGGACCGAAGCGGCGACGCCTCGGGCGGGCGCGGCGAGCCCCGCGGTGCGCGACGGCCTCCTCCGCCGGGGCGGTGTCGCCCCGGCGGGGACGGCCGTACGGGCGAGGCCGACGGACTCGGGGCCGACTCGGACCGCGTCGTCGCGACGCCCGTTCCGGACCGCGCCGTCCCCGGCCCGCCGGTCAGCCGTGAGCACTCCACACGTCCGGACCGCCGCCGCGCCACTCCACCGTCGCGGACCGGCGCAGCCAGTCGTCGTCGACGCCCTCCAGCCCCGCGAGGCGCAGGAACTCCACCACGTCCAGCAGCCCGTACGCCATCCCGAGGAACCGCGCGCCACCGCGGACACGGCGGCCGCCGTCCTCGCCGGGCGGATAGATCACGATGGGTCGGTCGCTCGCCATGGCACCAGCGTGCGGTGCGCGGCGTCCGCCCGCATGCCGGGCCGAGCCGCGACGTGGCCGTCCCCGTGCGGTCAGTCGACGGCGGGGCCGGCCTGCTCGGTGCCGGACAGCCGGACGAGGTACCGGTGGCAGCGGGCCGCGCGCTCCGAGTCCTGTGCCATGACCTCCCTGAAGAAGTCGGCGATCTCCTCCTGGCCCGCGTTCTCCGCGTCGCGGACGTACTGGCCGTAGTCGTGGCCCGCCTTCAGCGAGTGGTACTGCACGGAGATCAGGTCGTACACGACATCGCTGAAGCCCGTCTCGCCGGTCGCCATGAGTCCTCCCGCGTTGTGGGAACAGGTCGGAGGGCCGGGTTTCACCGTGCCGCCCGGTGAAACCGGTACCGCGTGCTACGGCTTCCCGGCCGGCGCCGCACGCCCCCGTGCGACGAGCAGGCCCGCGCTCGCGCCGACCGCGTACCAGAACAGGTCCGGCGCGTTGAAGGTGGACCCGAGGACCAGACGGGCCACGGTGCTGTGCCGGGAGAGTTCCGCAGGCACCCCGGTGAGCTGCAGGAACTCGACCCCCCAGCTGACGGCGAGCGCGACCGCGGCGGCCCTCGGCGGTGCCAGCCGCGGCGCCGCCAGGACCACCAGGGCGAAGATCAGGAGGGTGTAGAGGGCGTCCCCGCCGTACTTGGCCACGTCCCCCGTCGCCAGGGCCCGCAGGCCCAGTCCGGCGCCGACGGTCACCAGCGCGGCCACGGCCGCCGCGATACGGGTCCGTGCTGTGTCACCGCCGGGGCGGGTTCCGAGGAAGAGTGCCACGGTCGTCATGATCCCTCAGCCGCGGTCCGGGCACGGCCCGGCCCCGCTCGTCGAAAACCGGAGGAACCGGGGGCGCCGCCCTTGTTAGGCTGCCGGGTATGGCACGAGGCATCTGGTCGCAGAAGGTTCGATCCGCCCACTGACGGCGGCGCCTTCTCCCTGAATCAGCGCACGCCGTTCCGGTCCCCGCCGGGCGGCTGTTTCGTGCTGCCCGGCTCCACTGCGAGCTGCGGAGCATCCGTTGAACCCCACCCCGACCCCCGAAGCCATGTCCCTGCCCGTCGAGGCGGGCGGCAGTGCCCATGTCCGCGCCGACGGCGTCACCGTCACCCGTGGGTCCCGGCGCGTCCTGTACGACGTCTCGGTCACCGTCTCCGCCCGGTCGCGGATCGCCGTCGTCGGCGAGAACGGCCGTGGCAAGACGACCCTGCTGCACGTCCTCGCCGGACTGGTCGCGCCCGACGAGGGCGCCGTGCACCGGACGGGCACGCTCGGTCTGGCCCGCCAGGAGCTGTCCGCGCGTGACGGTGAGACCGTCGGCACCCTCACGTCCGCGGCGCTGGCCCCGTCCCTGGCGGCCCTCGCCGCGCTGGACGAGGCGTCCCTCGCCATGGCCGGGGGCGAGCCCGCCGCCGGCGACCGCTACGCCACCGCGCTCGACGCCGCCACCCGCCTCGACGCCTGGGACGCCGAGCGCCGCGTCGACGTCGCCCTGGAGGCCCTCGGTGCCTGCGCCGACCGGGAGCGGCCGCTGTCGGCCCTGTCGGTCGGGCAGCGCTACCGCGTCCGGCTGGCATGCCTGCTCGGTGCGCGGCACGACGTCCTGCTGCTCGACGAGCCGACCAACCACCTCGACGCCGACGGCCTGGACTTCCTGACCCGCAGGCTCCGCGAACACGACGGCGGTCTCGCCGTCGTCAGCCACGACCGGGCGCTGCTGCGGGACGTCGCGGACCGGTTCCTCGACCTCGACCCGGCCCGCGACGGGAAGCCGCGCCTGTACGCCGGCGGCTACGACGCATGGGAGGAGGCCCGGCGCCGTGAGCGCGAACGCTGGGAGCAGGACTACGAGCAGCAGCGGAGCGAGCACCGGCGGCTGCAGGACGCGGTGTCGCGGGCCCGCGACCGGCTCTCCACCGGCTGGCGGCCGGAGAAGGGGACCGGCAAGCACCGGCGCCAGTCCCGTGCGCCGGGCGTCGTACAGGCCCTGAACCGGCAGCAGGAGGCACTGGACGCGCACCGGATCGACCTGCCGGAGCCGCCGTCCGCCCTGCGGTGGCCCCGGCTGGGTGTCCGGCCGGGCGCTCCGCAGCTGCGGGCGCACGGTGTCGCCGTCGACGGGCGGCTGGCCGGTCCGGTCGACCTCGTCCTCGACGGCGGCGAACGGCTGCTCGTCACCGGGCCCAACGGCGCCGGCAAGTCCACGCTGCTCGCGGTGCTGGCCGGCGCCCTCCGGCCCACCGAAGGGCACGTGTGGACGGCGAGCGGGGCGCGGGTGGTCCGGGTCACCCAGGAGACCGCCGGACAGGATCCCCGGCTCACCGCCCGCGAGGTGTACGACCGGCACGTCGGACGGCTGGTGGCAGGCGGGGTGCTCCGGGACGGCGACGCCGTCGCGCTGGAGTCCCTCGGGCTGCTGGACTCCGGCACGACGGGGACGCCGGTCGGGCGGATGTCCCTCGGGCAGCAGCGGCGTCTCGACCTGGCGCTGGCGCTGTCCGGGCGGCCCACGCTGATCCTGCTCGACGAGCCGACCAACCACCTGTCGGCGCCGCTGGTCGACGAGCTGACCGGGGCGCTCCGCGGCACCGGTGCCGGCGTCGTCGTCGCGACCCACGACCGCCAGCTCCTGCGGGACCTCGCGGACTGGCCGCTCCTGCGGGTGGGCTGACCGCCGGCGCCGGACGCCCGGCCCGGCGTGCCGCGCCCGGCCGCACGGGAGGAACCGGCGCCGGGGACGCGCCGTACGCCTTCCTGACGTACCGCCTCCGCGGGCGAGGGCTGCTCCGGGCCGGGCCCGGGGCGGCCCGCCCGTGCCGGCGCCGTGGTGGGCGGCCGGCCGGGGAGCGCGATGCGCGGCTGCCGGCGGGAGGCGATGCCGGGCCCGGCGGGCACCGTCCGCGGGTGCCGTCCCACCGTGTGCGGGCTGACGCGGCCGGGCCGGCTCCGGCCTCGTCCGGGTCCGGCCGGACCGGCGCGGCGACGGCCCGGCAGGCGGTTCCGTGACCGGCGCACGGGGCGCGGCCGGGACTCGGCGGTGGTGTCCGCGGACGCCTCGGTAAGCGGACACCTCGGTAACCTGCGTCCTCATGATGCGTGTCTGGATCCTGCCGATGCTGTTGCTGCTCTGCGGCTCGGCCGTCGCGACCGGGCTGGTCCTCACCGGCAGCCCCGGTGCGGCCGCGGCACTTCTGTCGGCGCTGCTGCTGTTCGCGGGCACGAACTCGCCTCTTGTCTTCCCGCGATCCATCGGCGCGCTGGAGGCACGACGCCGCAGCGCGGCCGACGGCCGGCCGGTCGTCTTCTGGCGGCCCGGCTGCGCGTACTGTCTGCGCCTGCGCGTCCGACTGGGCCGCGACGCCGGGCGGTTGCACTGGGTCGACATCCGGCGTGACCCGGACGGGGCGGCGGTGGTGAGGGCGGCCAACGACGGCGACGAGACCGTGCCGACGGTCGTCGTCGGGGGCCGGCCACACGTCAACCCGGATCCCGCATGGGTCCGCGCACAGCTCTCCCCTCCACCCGCGCCGTAGGGAGGACGGAGCGGCACCGGGAACACCGGGCCCGGTGGCGCCCGTTCCTCTTCCCCGGCCGGTCGGGAGGCAGCTGCCGCCGTCCGGAGCCGGTCGGCCGTCCAGGTGCGAAGCGTGTGCCGAGAACGGCCGTTCCGGCCCTCCCGGTGGCCGTAGGATCTAGTGATCTCGTGGGGGTGGTCATGGGCAGGCAGCGTCCCGGCACACCGACGCTGGAGGAGGTGGCCGCGCTCGCCGGTGTGGGGCGGGGCACCGTCTCCCGCGTCATCAACGACGCGGCGGGCGTGAAGGACTCGACGCGCCGCGCCGTGCAGCGCGCCATCGCCGAGCTGGGGTACGTCCCCAATCTGGCGGCCCGTTCGCTGGCGGGCCGGCGTGCCGACGCCGTCGCGCTGGTCATGACGGAGCCGGACTGGCGGCAGTTCGGTGAACCGTTCTTCTCGGAGATCGTCCGGTCCGTCGGCGACGCGCTGACCGACACCAAGGTGCAGCTGCTGCTCACCCTGGTGCGCACGGATGCCGAACGGCAGCGCCTCGTGGAGTACGCGCGCGGCGGCCGGGTCGACGGCGTGATGCTGATGTCCGTGCACGCCGAGGACACGCTGCCCGACATGCTGGCCGAAGTGGGGCTGCCCACCGTCCTGCTGGGGCGGCGCTCGGGCGAGGAGAGCGTGACCTACGTCGACGCGGACAACGCCGGCGGTGCCCGCGGCGCGGTGGCGCACCTGCTGGGCCTCGGACGCCGCTCGATCACGACCATCACCGGGCCGCTCGACATGTACGTGGCCCAGTGCCGGTTGCGCGGTTACCGCGAGGCGCTGGAACGGGCGGGCGCCGAGAGCAGGCCGACCTGGACGGTCGAGGGGGACTTCTCGGCCGACAGCGGTCGCCGGGCGATGGCCGAACTCCTCGAGCGGGCCCCGGAGACCGACGCCGTGTTCGCCGCGTCGGACACCATGGCCGCGGGCGCGCTCGACGCCCTGCGCGCGGCGGGACGCCGGGTGCCGGAGGACGTCGCGGTGATCGGGTTCGACGACTTCCCGCTCGCCCAGCACACCGACCCGAAGCTGACGACGGTGCGCCAGCCGCTGGAGGAGATCGGCCGGACGATGGTGCGGCTGCTCCTGGAGGAGATGGAGGAGCCGGAGGTGGCCTGGCGGCACGTCATCCTCCGTACGGAACTGGTGCTGCGCGGCTCCGCCTGACCCGTCTTCCCCGCCTCCTCGACCGTCTCACGAGCCACAGCCGCATCGAATGTTTCGGGAGCGCTCCCGAGGCGGACGGCCCTTCAGGACCACCTCGCTGAGCTGCGACTTCGAAATGAATTCGACAGTTTCCCGCGCACAGTCTTGTCAGGGACATGTGTAGCTCCTACAGTCCCGTCCCGAAACACCAATGGGAGCGCTCCCATCAATGGGGAGGCGGGAGCGCTCCCGCCCGGTCGTCCCCCGCACCCTCTTGGAGAGGTCCCCGCATGCGACGGTTACCGCACCACACCCGGGCCCTGCGCGGCCTGTTCGCGACGCTCCTCACCGCTCTCGCCGTGGTCGCGGCGCTGGTGACCGGGACGGCGCCGGCCCAGGCCGACACCACGATCTGCGAACAGTACGGATCGACCACCATCCAGGGGCGCTACGTCGTCCAGAACAACCGCTGGGGCACCAGCGCCACCCAGTGCGTCACCGCCACGGACACCGGTTTCCGCGTCACCCAGGCCGACGGCTCGGTGCCGACCAACGGGGCCCCGAAGTCGTACCCGTCGGTCTTCAACGGCTGCCACTACACCAACTGCTCGCCGGGGACCGCCCTCCCCGCGCGGATCAGCGGCATCTCCAGCGCGCCGAGCAGCATCTCGTACAGCTACGTCAGCAATGCCGTGTACAACGCCTCGTACGACATCTGGCTGGACCCGACGCCCCGGACCGACGGCGTGAACCGGACCGAGATCATGATCTGGTTCAACCGGGTGGGCCCGATCCAGCCGATCGGATCGCAGGTCGGCACGGCCGGCGTCGGCGGGCGCACCTGGGAGGTGTGGTCGGGCAGCAACGGCTCCAACGACGTGCTGTCGTTCGTCGCACCGTCGGCGATCAGCAGCTGGAGCTTCGACGTCATGGACTTCGTCCGGGCGACCGTCGCGCGCGGCATGGCGCAGAACGACTGGTACCTGACGAGCGTTCAGGCGGGCTTCGAGCCCTGGCAGAACGGGGCGGGGCTCGCGGTGAACTCCTTCTCCTCCACGGTCCACACCGGCTCGGGGGGTCCCGGGGAGGAGCCCGGTGGCCCGGCGGCGTGCACGGTGTCGTACGCCACGAACGTCTGGCCGGGCGGCTTCACCGCGAACGTCACCGTGAAGAACACCGGTACGTCCGCCGTCGAGGGCTGGAGGCTCGCCTTCACCCTGCCCTCCGGGCAGCGCGTCACCAACGCCTGGAACGCGTCCGTCACTCCCTCCTCGGGCGCGGTCACGGCGAGCGGGCTCGACGGCAACACGCGGATCGCGCCCGGCGGCAGCCAGAGCTTCGGCTTCCAGGGAACCTACGACGGCACCTTCGCCCAGCCGAACGGCTTCAGTCTGAACGGCACCGCCTGCGCGGCCGCCTGACGCGACCGGCGGACCGCGCACCCGCCGTGTCCCCCGACCCGGGGCCCGTTCTTCCTCCCTGCCCGACAGGGCGGGCCCCGGGTCCCTCCGAGCCCCCCGCCCGTCCGGTCGACGCCCCTCCCGGGACGGGCGGGGTCTCCACTCCCCCGCACCTGTCCGCCCCATCCACCACCGGCACAGGAGATCCCATGGCCCTACGACGGAGATTCGTCTCCTTGGCAGCAGTACTGGCCACCCTCCTCGGAGGGCTCGGCCTGAGCTTCCTCTGGCAGAACGACGCACAGGCGCACGGCGTGGCGATGATGCCCGGATCACGCACCTACCTCTGCCAGCTGGACGCCGTCACCGGCACCGGCGGGCTGGACCCGACCAACCCGGCGTGCCGGAACGCGCTGAACCAGAGCGGCGCGTCGGCGCTGTACAACTGGTTCGCCGTCCTCGACTCCAAGGCGGCGGGACGGGGCGCCGGCTACGTCCCGGACGGCACGCTCTGCAGCGCCGGTGACCGCTCCCCGTACGACTTCTCCGCCTACAACGCGGCCCGCGCGGACTGGCCCCGGACGCATCTGACGTCCGGAGCGACGGTCAAGGTGAAGTACAGCAACTGGGCCGCGCACCCCGGTGACTTCCGGGTCTACCTCACCAAGCCCGGCTGGTCGCCCACCTCGCAGCTGGGCTGGGACGACCTGGATCTCATCCAGACCGTCACCAATCCGCCCCAGCAGGGCTCACCGGGCACCAACGGCGGCCACTACCACTGGGACCTGAAGCTTCCCTCCGGGCGCTCCGGCGACGCGCTGATCTTCATGCAGTGGGTGCGTTCGGACAGCCAGGAGAACTTCTTCTCCTGCTCCGACGTCGTCTTCGACGGCGGCAACGGCGAGGTGACCGGCATCCGGGGCTCGGGCGGCACGCCGACCCCGGACCCGACCCCGGACCCGACGGACCCCCCGACGCACACCGGCTCCTGCATGGCCGTCTACAACGTGGTGAACTCCTGGGACGGCGGCTTCCAGGGCTCGGTCCAGGTGATGAACCACGGGACGTCGCCGCTCAACGGCTGGGCCGTGCAGTGGAAGCCCGGTTCCGGGACCACGATCGGCAGTGCGTGGAACGGCTCCCTGACCAGAGGTTCCGACGGCACGGTGACGGTGCGGAACGTCGATCACAACCGTGTGATCAACCCCGACGGGAGTGTGACGTTCGGCTTCACCGCCACGTCGTCGGGCAACGACTTCCCGGTGGGAACGATCGGCTGCGTGGCACCGTAGCCGGCCCCGACGGGCGGCACCGGCGGAAAATCCCTACCGGTGCCGCCCGGAAAGGGCCGAGACTTCCCCCATGACTGACATGGAGTCGTTCCGGGACGCGGTCACCACGTGGGCGGCCGGTGGTCCCGGCGACCCCGCGCGCGAGCTGGCCGCGCGGCTCGGCGTCCGGACGGTGGTGCTGCTCGAAGGACTGAGCGACGCCGCGGCGGTGGGCGCGCTGGCCGCGGGCCGCGGCCGGGACCTGGCGGCCGAGGGTGTCTGCGTGCTGCCGATGGGCGGCGCGATGAACGTCGGGCGCTTCGCCCGCCTTCTCGGACCGCCCGGCCTGGGTCTGCGCCTCACGGGACTGTGCGACGAGGGCGAACGCGGCTACTACGCCCGCGGGTGGGAGCGGGCCGGTGCGGCACGGCAGGAGTTCTTCGTCTGCGCCGCGGACCTGGAGGACGAACTCATCCGCGCGCTGGGGGTGACGCGGGTGGAAGAGCTCATACGGGCGGAGGGCGATCTGCGCCCCCTGCGGACCTTCCTGAGCCAGCCCGCCCAGCGGGAACGCACCGCACAGCAGCGGTTGCGGCGCTTCCTCGGCACGAAGAAGGGCCGCAAGATCCACTACGGTCGCGTCCTCGTCGAGGCGCTCCACCCCGAGCGTGTGCCCGCCCCGCTCGACGACCTGCTCACCAGCCTCTGACCGACGGGCGACGGGTCGGGGAAGGACCGGTCGCCGAACAGGACGCGGGCGGCCGCGGCCCGGCCGAGCGGCGTGCGCAGCACGGCGAACGCCGCTGTGGCCGCGGCCGGTGTCCGGAGGTGCGCCAGGCCTCTGCGCAGGGTGAGGCGGCCCCGGAACTGTGCGCGCAGGGTGGCTCCGCTGTAGTGGGCGAGGGGGTCCGCCCCGCCCGACCGCAGTGCGGCGTCGAGGACGGAGGCGGCCAGCTCCGACAGTCGCAGGCACGGGTCCAGACCGCCGGCGGTGAGCGGGGAGACCGCGCCGGCCGCGTCGCCCACGAGCAGCCCGTCGGCACAGGCGATGCGGCGCAGGACTCCGCCGACGGGTATCGGGCCCCCGCGCCGCTCCACCGACTCGGGCCGGTCCACGCCGGCCAGTCCGGGGGCCGAGGTGCCGAACTCCTCCATGGCGCGGCGCAGTCCCCGGGGGAAGCGGTCGGCGTAGCCCGCGACCCCGACATGGGCGTGCCGCCCGTCGTTGACCACCCAGGCCAGGTACCCGGGGGCGAGCGAGGGGTCGAGGACGCAGTGGAAGGTCGGCGGTTCGCCGTTCGCGGGCACCTCGAAGACCTCTTCGGCACCGACCAGCAGCCGGCGGTTGCGGTCGAGGCCGAGGTCGCGGGCGACGCTCGAGCGGGCCCCGTCCGCTCCGACGACGAAGCGCGCCCGGACCGCGGCCGGGCCGTCGCGGCCCACCAGGCGGAAGGTGCCGCCTTCCCGGCCGGCGTAGCGCGTGCCCAGCGCCAGCCGCACGCCGGCCTCGACCGCCGCCGTGGCCGCCGCCTCGTACAGCGGCGCCATGTCGCCCACCCGGAACTCGTCGCGGTCACTGACCAGGCTGACGGGGAGGCGCAGGCCGGGAGGGTAGAGCACCACGCGCCGGATCGGCGGCCCGAGGTGTTCGTCAGGCAGCGGGAAGTCGTCCAGCGTCTTCCGTACGAAGATTCCCGTGGTGCGGATCGCACCGGCGAGGTTGGTCCGCCGCTCGGCCAGGAGCACGTCGTGACCCCGCCGGGCGAGAAGTGTGGCGACGTGGAGGCCGGCCAGTCCCGCACCGACCACCAGCACATCCGTTTCGGCCGTGTCTTCGCGGGTGCGGGCTGCTGTGGGCATGGCTGTGCTCCTTCGGGCCGTCGAAGGCGGACGCTTCGATCGAATCACGATGGAAAATTATCGAAATTCGATAGGTGCGGCAAGCGGGGGAACACGTCTCGCTCCTGCGTGGCACCTCACCGGCACCGGGTGTGAAGCGGGTGTGGACCTTGTTCGCCGGAAGAACGCAAGGGCGCGCGCACCCTGGCCAGGTACCGGACCGGCCTGGACACTGGGCGGGTCGGTGACCGATCGGCCGAGGCCGGAGAGGACGCGCCCATGAGGTTCAGCTACGCCCTGTTACCCGACTACCCGCTGCAGGACTCGCTGGCGTCCATCAGACTCGCCGACGAGCTGGGCTTCTACGCCTGTTACGCCGCGGACGAGACCTGGCACAAGGACCTGTGGCTGCTGTTCGCCGCGGCCGCCGGCCAGACCCGCACCATCCGCCTGGGGCCCAGCGTCTCCCCCGTCACCCTGCGCGAGCCGACGCTGATCGCACAGGCCCTGGCCACGCTCGACGAACTCTCCGGCGGTCGCGCCGAGGCCGTGCTGTCCAGCGGCAACTTCGGCCTCCTGGCGCAGTACGGCATCGACTGGACCCGGACCCGGCCCCTGTCCCGCGTCAAGGAGGCGCTGCACGTGGTGCGGACGCTGCTGGACGAGGGCACCATCACCCACCGGGGCGAGTTCTACTCCTACGACGGGCTGTTCACCTTCGCCCGCCCGGTCCAGCGGCGCGTGCCCCTGAAGCTCGGGGCGATGCGGGGGCCCAGGTCCTTCGAGGCGGCCGGCGAACTGTCCGACGGATGCCACCACGCACTGAGCTACACCGCGGAGGCCTACGCGTACGCGGTCCGTCACATCAAGGCCGGCGCGGAACGGGCAGGCAAGGACTGGCGCTCCCTCGACATCGGCGCCTGGGTGGTGTTCGCCACCGGGCCCGACTCCCGGGCGGCGAAGGAGGCGGCCCGCAGCATGGTGGGCATCTACGCCTCCTCCATGCCCGAGGAGCAACTGCGCCGCAACGGTGTGGAACCCGCCGAGCTGAAACCGGTGATCGAGGCGATCGGCGCCGGCGATCTGGCACGGGGCATCGAACTCACCACGCCGGAGGTCGCCGAGCGGCTGTCCGTCGCGGGCACGCCGGCCGAGTGCGCGGAGAAGATCCGCACCCAGATCGCGCCCAGCGGCGTGAACCACGTCATCTGCGCCCTCACCGACCGGCGGCTGGTGCGGGCCTTCACCGGCCGGGAGCTGGCCGGCGTGGCGGACGCCGACGACCAACTGCGCCTGATACACGACGAGATCATGCCGGTGCTGGCTTGAGGTGGGCACCGGGACCGCACCCCGACAGTGAGCCGCACCACCGCCGGGGTTCCCCGATCGGCCCCGACGTGGAACGCCCCGGCCGAGCCGGCCACCCGGGCCGTGGCGCGCTCGATGGTCCCACGGTGCCGTCCAAGTCGCCCCGAGGTCTCGACGTCCTTGCGGAGTGACGGCACGGGCACGAGCGCGCCCCTTCCTACTCGTCGTGCTGCCGGCGCACCATCTCGGTGATCCAGACGGGCGCGAACGGAGAGGGTTGCGCGGTTGCGCGCAGGCGGCGTGAACGGCCGGTGCCGGCCGGGTGGGTCGGCCGGCACCGTGCCCGGCAGGTGATCGCGCACCTGGGTCCGGGTGGCAGGAGTACGCCGCTGCGACCCGATGCGCCTCGTCATCGCCGCGTCCGCGCACCGGGGCGCGGACGCGGCGGTCCGGTGTGCGCGTGCTAACGCGGATCCCGCTCCGCCGCCTCGGCCGCCTCGGCGACGCGCTTGATGTCCGCCAGCCGACGGTCCCAGTCGGCGGCGAGCGCGCCCATCCACCGCGCCGTCGCGTCCAGCGCCGCGGAGCGCACGGTGTAGCGCACCTCACGACCGGTCCGGCGGCCGGTGACCAGCCCGGCGGCGTCCAGTACCGAGAGGTGCTTGACCACCGCCTGTCGTGACACGGGCAGCCGCTCGGCCAGCCGTGTCGCGGTGGCTTCGCCCTGTGCGGCGAGCACGTCCAGCAGCTGCCGTCGCGTGGGGTCGGACAGCGCGCCGAGGACGCTGTCGACGTCCGCGACGCCGCCGCGGTCCTCGCCCGTCACATCGACGGCTCTTCGGCGCGCGACTTGAGCGCGTCGAGCTCCAAGGGCCAGCCCTCGCTGTGGTCCTTGTGGTTGCGGCTGCGCAGTTCCTCGGACCCGGCCAGCACCGTGAAGCCGCTCTCGACGACGCGCAGACGGGTCCGGTCGCCCTCCCGCGTCAGCGTGAACTCCACCAGGGTGCTGTTGTCCTCGCGCAGTTCCTCTCCCGGGAAGGCGCTGGTCCAGCGGTACGCCAGATACGTCGGCGGCTCGACCTTCTCCACCCGCACGGGGAAATCGCCGTGCTCGGGGTTCTTCGCCACCAGCACCTCGCCCTCCCTGGCCACGGTGCCCGGCAGGCTCGCCTTGTCCGCCACCCAGAATCCGGGCTGGGCCACCAGCGACCAGACCCTCTCCATCGAGGCCTCGATCAGGGTTTCGCGTTCGATCCGGTCCTCACTCATCGGAAACTCCTTCAGTGCGCCATTGAGTGCAACTCCACGGTTGCACATCGACCCCTCAGGCGCAACCCGAGGGTTGCGCCACGGTGGGCGGGCCGAGTGGTCCCGCCCGTCGTCCACGGCACCCGGCGAACCGGCCGGACCGGGTCCTGACCCTTGGTGTGATCGAGTGGTAGGCGTCCGGACGCGCGCGTACGGTCGAACGGTGGACTCCCGAAAGGGCGACCCGGCATGACCAGAAGCAATCCGCGAACGGTCTCCGCAGCGCAGCGCGCCGCCCGGGACACCGGCGGCGGGGGAAACGCGATGGCGCTGCTGGTCATCGCGTCGTGTCAGCTGATGGTGGTGCTGGACATCACCATCGTGAACATCGCGCTGCCGCAGATCCAGCGCTCCCTGGACTTCTCCACCACCAGCCTGTCGTGGGTGGTCAACGCCTACACCCTCACCTTCGGCGGTCTACTGCTGCTCGGCGGCCGGGCCGGCGACATCCTCGGCAGACGGCGTGTCTTCATCGCCGGCGTGCTGCTCTTCGTGCTGGCCTCGCTGCTCGGCGGACTGGCCCAGAACTCCGGTCAACTCCTCGGCGCCCGCGCCCTCCAGGGCGTCGGAGGGGCCATCGCGTCACCGACGTCCCTCGCCCTGATCAGCACGACCTTCCGCGAAGGACCGGAACGCAACCGGGCGTTCGGGGTCTTCGCCGCGGTGTCGGCGGGCGGCGGCGCCATCGGGCTGCTCGCCGGCGGGGTGCTCGTCGAGTGGCTGAACTGGCGGTGGGTGCTCTTCGTCAACGTCCCGATCGGCCTGCTCATCGCCCTCGCCGCACCGCGCTGGATCAGGGAGTCCGAGCGCCACCCGGGCCGCTTCGACGTCACCGGCGCGCTGACCTCCACGGCGGGCATGGTGCTGCTGGTCTACGGGTTCATCAGGGCCGCGCAGGACGGCTGGCGGGACGCGCTCACGCTGGCGTCGTTCGCCGCGGCCGTCGTCGTCCTCGCGGGGTTCGTCCTGGTCGAGCGGAGATCCCGGCAGCCGATCACCCCGCTGCACATGTTCGCCGACCGCAACCGCGCGGGCACGTACGGCATCATGCTGTGCCTGGCCGCGGCGATGTTCGGCATGTTCTTCTTCCTGACGCTCTTCGTGCAGAACGTGCTGGACTTCAGCCCCCTCCAGGCCGGACTCGCCTTCCTGCCGGTCAGCGCGGTCATCGCGATCGGTGCCGGGGCGGCCTCGCGGTTCCTGCCCGTGTACGGCCCCAAACCCTTCATGGTCGTGGGCGGTGTGCTGGCGGCGGCCGGCCTGGCCTGGCTGACCCTGACCGACGTCCACTCCACCTACGCGGGCAGCGTCCTCGGTCCGATGCTGGTCTTCAGCCTCGGCATGGGCATGGAGTTCGTGTCGTTGACGCTCATGGCGCTGTCCGACGTGCCCGTCCAGGAGACCGGCGCGGCCTCCGGCCTGCTCAACGCCACCCAGCAGGTCGGCGGTTCGCTCGGTCTGTCCATCCTGGTCACGGTGTTCGGTACGGCGAGCGCCGACGAGGCGGCGAAGCAGATCCCGCGCTTCCTGCGGCAGGCGGCCCCCGCCGAGCGCGTGCGCTTCCGGCGCACCGGGGAACTGCCGCCGCCCTGGGCCGACGAGGTCCTCACCTCCGGTGTCTCGGCGGCCTTCGTCACGGCGGCGGTCTTCGCCGTGCTCGCCGCGCTGATCGCCGCCGTGGCCGTCCAGGTCCGCCCCTCCGACCTGCGGCGCCTCCAGGGCGGATGAGCGAGTCCGCCGGTGGCCGGTTCAGTGGCCGCGTCGGGGGACCCTCAGGTCCGCGACCACGGGCCGGTGGTCGGACGCCTCCGTCGCCACCGTGCGGGCGCCGGTCACCCGGATGTCCGGGGAGACGGTCACCAGATCGATGCGCTTGACCGGGACGGCCGCCGGGTACGTCCCGCCGCCGTCGGGGGCGGCGTCCCGCAACCGCTCCCACAGCGGCGCCAATTCGGGGGCCGTCGCCTCGGCGTTGAAGTCGCCGACGAGGATCTTCGGTCCGCGGTCGGCGGCCAGTACGCCGAGCATGTCCGCCACCTGGGCCGCACGGACGGAGGGGTCCGCCCGGTAGTCCAGGTGCGTAGTGTAGACGTGCACGCGCGCGCCCCGCACACCGACCACGACTTCGGCGAAGCCGGGAGCCGGGACCGGCACCGGATCGGGTGTCTGCGTGGAGAGCCGGGTGATCTCGTGGTTCTCGGCGTCGAGCACCGGGTGGCGGCTGAGCACGGCGACGCCGTACTGCCGGCGCTCGCCGCCCTCGCCGGCCGGGTCCAGGTCGTAGATCGGTGCGAAGAACACCCGCATGTCCAGCTTCTCGGCCAGTGCGCGCGCCTCGTCGGTGAAGTCGCTGCGGGCGCCCCAGTGGACGTCGACCTCCTGGAGGCCGATGACGTCTGCGCGCAGGTCCCGTATGGCCGCCGCGGTGCGGTCGAGGTCGAAGACCTGGTCCTCGCCGGCCCCGGCGTGGATGTTGTACGTCGCCACCCGCAGCGGCACCGCGGGGGCGTCCGGCCCGGGGGCGCCGGCGGCCGTGGCCGGTGCGGCCGTGGCCAGCAGGGCGGCGGCGAGCACGGCGGCGGCACGGACGGGGCGGACTGGGCGGACTGAACACCGGAATCCGGGCTTCATGCCTTCTCCAGGTCGGGTGGGAGGGGAGGACCGGCACAGTGCGTTCCGCCGGGGCTCCCGCCGGTCGCCGCAGCACCGTACCGCCGCCGTCGGTGACGGGGTGACGGAACCGGCGGACACGTCGGGAACCGGGTGCTCGCCGGCGCCGCCGGACCGACGGTCTGTCAGAATCCCTCCGTGCACCGCCGTGAAACGCCCGCCCGCGTACGTCTGTGTCGGGCTGGAACGGCTGGGACTGCTACGACACCGCGGTGACCGAGGAGGAGGTCCTCGCCCTGATGACGGGCGGCGACCTGCCCACCAGCCCGCGGGAGACGGTCGAACCGCTCACCGGCGACGAGGCGTCGGACGTCCTGTGGCACAGCCGGGACGACCGCGAGGTCCTGCGGGAGGACGACCTCGTCCTGTGGACCGCCCGGGACACCGACGGACGCACCCGCTACGCCACCGTGTTCTCCCTGGCCGACGTCCCCCGGCGGACCGCCGTCCCGCTCGGCTCCGTCGGCGTCCGCCCGGACGACCGCGTGCGGGAACTGCGGACCCGTACCGGCGTCCCGCACGACGGCCGTCACCTGTGCGTCGAACTGCCCACCCACGGCGCGGCCCTGTACCGGCTCAACGGGGCCCGGCCGGGTACGTCGCGCGGATGAGCGCGAGCACGGTGACGGTGCTCATCGGCGGGCCCCGATACCGGAACGGTCCGGGGAAGTCCCCGCAGGTCCGAGCCGCTCATCGTCCGCCCTCTCTCCTCACGGTGCCGAGTCGTTGTGCGTTGCCTCCCTATGGACCGGACGGGCACGCCGTCTGTGACACGGCACGCCAGAGGCGTACGGCGGCGCCCCGTCGTACGTCACGTGCGCTGCGGTCGGTGCGGTCGGTGTGACCGGTGCGTTCGTGCCGTCTCACGCAGGCTCGGCATGCAGCGCGTCAATGACGGAGCTCCCGCGGACGGCCGCGGCCGCAGCCGCGAACAGGGCTGTCAGCAGGCCGTACACGACATCGGCGGCGTTCACGACCGCTCTCTGCGGATCCCGGAACCGTTCACCGGTGAGGGACCGGGTGCGGCACGCATGTGTGACATGGGTGCCGGGACACGGTGTGTCGTCGCGGGCCCGTGGCGGTGCGCGGGCTCACACGTTCCCCGGGCGCACCCCGCTGAACCGGCTTGTAGCATGGCCGCGCAGGAGCCGGAAGGGGCGACCATGCACACTGGGGACGGCACCGATTCCCTCGAGCGGGCCACGAGGGATTTCATCGCGGCGCGTCCGCGACTGTTCGGGATCGCGTACCGCGTGCTCGGCAGCTCCGCGGAAGCCGAGGACGTCCTCCAGGAGACATGGGTGCGGTGGCAGAACACCGACCGCGCCGGCATCCACGAGCCCACGGCCTTCCTGACCACGATCACCACGCGACTGGCCGTCAACGTCGCGCAGTCCGCGCGGGTGCGGCGGGAGTCCTACGTCGGGCCGTGGCTCCCCGAGCCGGTCGACACCAGCCAGGACCCGCAGATGGGTGCGGAGCGCGCCGAGGCGCTGGAACTGGCGGTCCTCCTCCTGCTCGAGAGGCTGAACCCGCTGGAGCGGGGCGCCTACGTACTGCGGGAAGCCTTCGGCTACCCGTACAAGCAGGTCGCGGACATCCTGGAGACCAGCGAGGCCAACACCCGGCAGCTGGTGAGCCGTGCGCGCAAGCACCTCGCCGCCGAACGCAAGGAACCCGTCAGCCCCGCCGATCACCGGCGCCTGCTGGAGGTGTTCCTCGCCGCCGCGCAGACGGGCGATCTGGCGGTGCTGGAGAAGCTCCTCGCCGCCGACGTCGTCAGCTACACGGACGGCGGAGGCATCCGGGGCGCCTCGAGGATCCCGGTCGTGGGACGTGACCACGTGTCCAAGTACCTCACCGCCTTCGCGCCGCGGTTCTGGCCGCCGGCGCGGACGCGCTGGGTCGAGGCCAACGGACGGCCGGCCGTGCTCGTCTCCGTCGGTGAGGACGCCGTGGCCCTGCTGTCCGTCGACGTGTCGGCGGACGGCATCGACCGGATCATGTGGGTGATGAACCCGGAGAAGTTGTCTCCCTATGTGGCATCCCTGAGCGGCTGAACCGCTCCCCGGTACGGGCTCCGGGCGACGGCTTCATCGACCACAAGCGTTGCCGACAAGGGCGACGAGGCCTGCGGTCAAGGCGCTGCTCCTCCCCTGTCGTCCCTGCGCCTGGGGATGGATCGTGCCGTCCCTCCTGCGGCGGACGCTCAGCGTCCTGTCTGCGCGCCGGCCTGGTGGACGACACCGTCACACGCGCGTCATGGCCGGCCCGATGGCGCGGGAGTGGTGGCCGACAGACTTCACTGACAGTCGGGGAGGGGACGGGCGCCTCGCAGGAACTGGGACACCGCGGTGTCGACGAGTCCGTCGAGCTGCTCCGTGCTGATCGCGCCGCTGTTGACCATGGCGGTGATGCCTTGAACGGTGGCGTAGAGGATGAGCCCGACCTGTTCGGGATCGCCCTGTTCGAGTTCACCGCGCGCTTGCCCCTCTTCGATCAGGTTGATCATCTGCCCGAACGCGGTCGCGGCAGCCTGGGTGACCGCAGTCGCTCCCGGATGGTGCTTGCTGGTGTTCATCAGCTCGCAGAGCGCGGCGTTCTCGGTCGCGAAGTGGGCATAGGCCGATACGGCGTCCCGCACACGTGTGGGGAAGTCGTGCGCGCTTTCACTCGCGGTCAGTGCGGCGCGCAGGGCAGCGCCCAGGCGAACGAATCCGGCCTCCGCGAGGGCGTCGAGCACCGCCTGGCGATCCGCGAAGTGCCGGCGCGGCGCAGCGTGACTGACGCCGACTTCCCTGGCCAGGTCCCGGAGTGAGAGGTGGTCGGCTCCGTGTGCTCTCAGGCTGCGTTCGGCCGCGTCAAGGAGTGCAACCCGGAGGTTTCCGTGATGGTAGGACCGATGTCCAGCAGGTTCAGGCATGGAGCCAGCATATCGAGCCAATGTTGCCGTTGACAGCATTGTTGCCAGTGTCTACATTGAGGCCGTGCCTGATTCCTCCCTCCCTTCCCGAAGAGGCCTCCTGTCATGACGCAGTCGCACAACAAAGAGCTCATGGTCGTCTCCGGGGCCGCAACGGGCATCGGGGCCGCGACAGCGCACGAACTCGCCTCGATGGGATTCCACGTCCTCGCCGGTGTGCGCACCGGCGAGGAGGCCGACGCCATCCGCGCCGACGGCGTGGAGCCCGTCACGCTGGACATCACCGTTCCCCAGCACATCGAAGCCCTCGCGCAGCGCATCGCCGACGACCCCGAGCAGCGCCCGCTGCGCACCCTCGTCAACAACGCCGGGATCGAGATCAACGCACCCGTCGAGGTACTGCCGCTCGAGCTGTGGCGTGAACAGTTCGAGGTCAACCTGTTCGGACACATCGCCGTCATCAAGCAGCTCCTGCCGTTCCTGCGGCACAGCCGAGGCAGGATCGTGAACATCAGCTCAGTGGGCGGGATCGCCGCACTCCCGATCTTCGGCGCCTACGCGGGAACGAAGTTCGCACTCGAAGCGGCCAGCGACGCCCTGCGCCGCGAGGTCAAAGCGCAGGGCATCCAGGTAGTCGTGGTCCAACCGGGCGGCGTCAAGACCGAGATGGCAGCCCACAGCGGCGACATCTCCCTGGAATTCGTCGACAGGATGAGCCCCGAGCACCAGCGCCTGTACGGCAACCTCGTCAGGTCGACCGTTGCCTCGAACGCCGCCTTCCTCAAGCGGGCGGTGCCCGCCGAGAAAGCCGGAGCCAAGATCGCCAAAGTGGCGACGAAAACCCGGCCGCGCACGCGGTACACGCTCGGCCTGGACGCCGCCTTCATCATCCCCCTCGCCCGCCACCTGCCCGACCGCCTGATGGACAGGACACTCTCGGCGAGTCAACGTTCTCGGCGAAACACGCCCGCTCCCCAGCGCGGGACGGGCAGAAGCTGAGCCCGTGCCCCACCTCAACGCGCGGTTGACCGTCCACGGCGGACGCCTCCTCGTCGACCGGGTCCGCGCCGGCAGACCCGTGGCAATCGGCAGGCCGCCGCCTGCGCCCGCACGGGCGGCAATCCCGTGATCGGCTACAGCCTCGTCCACACGGCCGTCGCCGATCACTCCCGACTCGCCCGCGACGAGATCCTGACCGACGAACGCAGGGAAACCGCGGCCTCGTTCCGGGAGCGTGCGAACGCCTTCTTCGCCGCGCACGGCTTCACCGTCGAGCGCGTCCTGACCGACGACGGCTCCTGCTACCGATCACGGCTGTTCGCCCAGACGCTCAGTGCCTCCGGCATCATTCGCAGACGCCCCCGGCCCCACCGCCCGCAGACCAACGGCGAGGTCGAACGCTTCGACCGCACCCTGCTCGGCGAGTGGGCCTACGCCCGCCCCTACCCGTCGGAAGCCGGGCGCCGCGAAGCGTTCCCGCAGTGGCTGCACACCTACGATCACCACCGCGGACACACCGCGCTGAAGGGCCAGCCACCCGACAGCCGCCCGGCGCGTCCTGGTCAGGGAGTGGACCGCAGCGGCGGTGCCTGCCACGTCATCCCGGGCGGCTGGAGCAGGGGCGAGGGTTCGGGCCCGGGGTCCTCGGTGTCGACGACCCCGGCGGCCGTGTGGTCGAAGCCGGCGGGCCAGCGGGTGTGCTCACTGGCCAGGGCGCCGGTCAGGCGTGCTTCGGCGAGGTCGGCGGTGCTCAAGTCGGTGCCGCGCAAGTCGGCCATGCGGAGGTCGGCGCGGTGGAAGACCGCGCCGTGGGCGTCGGCCTTGCGCAGGTTCGCCTCGCGCAGGTCGGTCTCGGTGAAGTCGGCGTCACGCAAGTCGGTTTCGACCAGCTTCGCGGCCCGTAGGTCGGCCAGGACGCAGCGAGCCCGGCGGAGAATCGCAGTCGTGAGGTCGGCGTGCCGCAGGTTGACCGAGACCAGGGACGCCTGGGTCAGATTGGCGTGGTACAGGCCCGCCGCCTCCATGCAGGCGCGGTCGAAGTTGACCTCGGGGAACCACAGTCCGTCGCAGTCGGCCCGGCGCAAGTCGGTGATGCTGAGATTGACCCAGGACTGCTCCCGGTGCCGGCACAGCACGCCGAGCGCGGTCAGCGCCACCTGGGCGTCGGCGGCGCGAGTCTCCAGGGGCGCGATGTCGTTGATGGGCACGTCCGCCGCCGGTGCTTCCGGCCCGGCGGGCGGCCAGGGCAGGTGTGTGCGCAGGTACGCGGCCTGGATGGAGATGATGGCCTCCCGGTCGCGGGCGGACTGCTCCGCGATCCGCCACAGCGCGTGCAATCCGCCGATGCGCACATCCAGCTTGTCGCTGCCGAGCTGGTCGACGGCCCGGCTGAATCGGTCGGTGACGTAGCCCTCCTGGGTGGCGCGCAACCCGTCCTGGCTCACCCGCAGTTGCCGCCAGGTGGCGTACGCGCCGAAAAGCACGACCAGGCCGCCGACCACCTGCAGAAGCGTCGTACGGACATCGTTCACCGCCTTCAGCCGATCCTGCGCGGCGACGTTCGCCCCGGCGAGATCGTGGTCGACCACCACCCCCGGCAGTACGGCGAACACCGTGCCCAGGACGACCAGCCCCGCCCCGACCAGCAGACCTGCGGCTATCCGACGTCCGACCAGCCCCTCGTGCCGTGTGCGCCGCCCGCGGTCCGGTTCCCCCGTCTCCATGGGCATGGGAGCCTAGGCTCCGCTCAGAAGACGATCAAGAGTGCTGTGCCACCGGCCCGTGACATGGGAAGAGCCGTACGGGTTGGACGAGTCTCGTCGTCTCCCACCTGCCCCGGCGGACGATCATGAACCGGCTGCCCCGGGTCCACCGGACGCTGCTGGACCCGCAGATGCTGGACATCACCCGGGACCCCATCGAGGTCGCCCCCACGGCGCACTGCTCGATGGGCGGCGTCTGGGTCCGGCCGGAGGAGCACAGCACCGACGTCCACGGCCTGTACGCCATCGGTGAGGCGGCGAGCGGGCTGCACGGCGCCAACCGTCTGGGCGGCAACAGTCTCGTCGAGCTGCTGGTGTACGGCCGTATCACCGGGCAGGCGGCCACCGCCCGCTCGGAGTCGCCGACGGCGCAGCCGCGGTCGGCGGCGGCGGTGGCACAGGCCCGCGCGGAGGTCGACGGGCTCCTCGCCGCCGACGGTCCGGAGAACATCCGGGCGCTGCAGCGCGCCCTCCGCAACGCCATGACCGAGCATGCGGGCGTCGTGCGGGACGAGGAGGGTCTGCGGACCGGACTGGCGGACCTCGCCTCCATCGAGAAGCGGATGGAGGACGTCTCGACCGACGGCAAGCTCGCCGAGTGACGCGGGGAAAGAAATTCCGGGATTCGCACGGGATCCCGTCACAGAAAGAGCACCCACCCGGTCCTTCCAAGTGCAGACAGCAGAACTTCCGAGAGGATCCCCCTCATGAAGGTCGTAGTCATCGGCGGTACCGGGCTCATCGGCTCGAAGCTGGTGGAGAAGCTCAACGCACATGGGCACGAGGCGGTGCCGGCCGCGCCGAGCACCGGCGTCGACACGCTGACCGGTGAGGGTCTGGCCGAGGTCCTGCGGGGTGCCTCCGTCGTGGTCGACGTGTCGAACTCGCCGTCGTTCGCGGACGACGCCGTCATGGAGTTCTTCCGCACCTCGACCACCAACCTCCTCAAGGCGGAGTCGGAGGCCGGTGTGACCCACCACGTCGCGCTCTCCGTGGTCGGCACCGAGCGGCTCCAGGAGAGCGGCTACTTCCGTGCCAAGCAGGCGCAGGAGGAGCTGATCAAGGAGTCCGGGATTCCCTACTCCATCGTTCACGCCACGCAGTTCTTCGAGTTCGTGAAGGGCATCGCGGAGGCGGCGACCGAGGGTGACACGGTGCGTCTCGCCCCGGTCGGGATCCGGCCCGTCCACTCCGACGACGTGGCCGCCGCCGTGGGCCGTACAGCCGTCGGCACGCCCGTCGACGGCGTGGTGGAGGTCGCCGGCCCCGACACGTTCCAGCTGGACGAGCTCATCCGCGAGGGCCTCGCCGCCAGGAACGACCCGCGCACGGTCGTGACGGACCCGCACGCGAGGTACTTCGGCGCCGAACTGCGGGAGACCACCCTCCTGCCCGGCCCCGACGCGCACATCGCCGAGACCGGTTTCTCCGACTGGCTCGCGCGACAGAAGTGAGTCCTCCGGGGGGGCGGCTCCCGGCCCTCCCGGTCCGAGGCCCACGTGAGCGTCCGGACCCGGAGTCCGGACCCGGAGTCCGGACACGGGAATCCGAGAACGGGACGCCCACGGGCAGCACCGGGTCGGTTTCGAGGGTCCGGTGGCCCTGCGGCGCCGGGCACCGGCCCGGCCGCCGGGGAAGGGAACTCCCCCGCCGTGCCGGCCCTGACCGGGCGGCGTTTCCGGCCTTCGCGGCCGTCGGGTCAGACCTTCTCGGCGGCGCGCTCCGCGGGAACGGTCCGGCCCTCCGGCGGAGCGGCGGGCGCCGCGTCGAGTTCCGCGAGCATGGTCTTCGTGAAGCCGAAGCAGTAGGTGGCGAGGAAGCCCGTCGCATAACCGACGAGCAGACCTGCGGCGTAGACGGCGACCGTCCGCGCCGGACCGTGGCCGCCGTCGAGGAGGGGGAACAGCGCCCACCCGGAGGGACCGATCGCGGTCGAACCGACGTCCGTGCCCAGCTGGTTGAAGAGACCGACGAACGCGCCGCCGAAGGCTCCGCCCGCGCAGGCGGTGACGAACGGACGTCCCAGGGGGAGGGACACGCCGTAGATGAGGGGCTCGCCGACGCCGAGGAGGCCGGGCCAGAGCGCGGACTTGACGGTCGTCCGGATCGAGGTGTTGTGCGGCAGCCGGTAGTAGACCGCGATCGCCGCACCGACCTGTCCCGCGCCCGCCATCGCGAGGATCGGCAGCAGGACGGTGAAGCCGGCGCCCTCGATGAGGGTCGTGTGGATGGGGATCAGGGCCTGGTGCAGGCCCAGCATGACCAGCGGCAGGAAGAGGCCCCCGAGGAGGAACCCGGCGCCCGCGCCACCGTGGGACAGCAGCCAGTCGGCGGCGTCGCCGATCCAGGCGGACACCGCACCGGCGAGGAACATCAGTCCGAACAGGGTCGCCAGTCCGGCCACGAGCACGGTGACGGTCGGCGTCACCAGGACGTCGACCGCCTCGGGCACCCGGCGCCGGCACCACTTCTCCACGTACACGCCGAGCCACGCGGCACCCAGGGCACCGAGCACGCCACCCTGCCCCGGTGCGAGGTGCCGTCCGAACGCCTCGACGTCCGCCACTCCCGCGTAGACGACGACCGACGCGACGGCACCGCCCAGGATCGGCGTACCGCCGAACTCCTTGGCCGTGTTGTGGCCGACGAAGACAGCGATCAGCGCCATGAACCCGGACGCGATGGCGGCCAGGGCCGGGGTGACTCCCGGCAGCCAGTGCAGGTTGACCAGCAGGCCGTTCAGACCGGCGATGATGCCGCAGCCGATGAGCGCGGGGATCAGCGGCACGAAAATGTTCGCGATCCGGCGCAGGAACAGCTTGAACGGCGTCGCGTTCCTCGCCTTCCGTTCCGTCCTGAGCGCCGCTCCCCGTGCGGCGAGCGCCTCGGCCGTCACGGGGCCGTCCCCGCGGTCCGGGGCGGAGGACGCCGTCGCGGTCCCGGTCCTCTCCGCCTCGACCAGAGCCTCGAACTCCGGGGTGACACGCGCCACCGCTCCCGGCCCCAGCACGATCTGGTAGGTGTCGTCCTCGACGACGCCCATGACCGCGGGAAGTGCCTTGAGCCGCTCGTCCTGCACGAGGGAGCGGTCGTGCAGCCCCAACCTGAGACGGGTCATGCAGTGGGCCACCGACGTCACGTTCTGCGCGCCTCCGACCAGGGGGAGGAGGGCGGCGGCGATGGCGTGGTGCTTGTTCTCTTCGCTCATGGTGCGGTCATGCCTTGCTGTGAGGGGGCCGGCACGTCTTCGAAATTTTCTTTCTCGCGTCCCGCTGGAAGCTGAAAGATATTTTCAGCACCCCGGGGCGTCAAGCGTCCGAAAGCGGCGGGCCGCACAGAGGCCGTCCACGCACCGTGTGCCACCGTGTCGATCGGACCACATGGACGCCGACGGCGTGACGTACGTCACGTCGGACTGCTGTCACGGGTGCCGCGCCGTCCCGGTCATGAGGGTGTAACCGCACTACGGAGGACGGATTCCCTCATGGACGCTCGCATCAACCTCTTCGGCAACGCGCTCGCCGGCAAGGTGCTCAAGCACATCAACTCGGCGAACAAGGTGGTGCACGACTCGATCCTGCTGGTCACGACCCAGGAACTGGTGAAGATCCGCGCCAGCCAGATCAACGGCTGCGGCTTCTGCACCGACATGCACACCAAGGACGCCACCGCCGCGGGCGAGACCCAGCAGCGCCTCAACCTGGTCGCCACGTGGCGCGAGGCCAAGGTCTTCACCGAGGCCGAGCGCGCGGCCCTGGAGCTGGCCGAGCAGGGCACCCGCATCGCGGACGCCGCCGGTGGCGTCACGGACGAGGCCTGGGCGAACGCCGCGAAGCACTTCGACGAGGACGGGCTCGCCGCGCTGGTCTCCCTGATCGCGATCATCAACGCCTACAACCGCATCAATGTCATCGTCCAGCAGCCCGCCGGCGACTACCAGCCGGGCCAGTTCGGCTGAGGCACCCGCCTCAGCCGCCGGCGCATCCCGCCGAGCCAGGACAGCGGCGGCCGCCCCACCCACTGGCGGCGCCGGGTGTGCCGCACGACGGCTTCCTGCCGGACTCCCTGATGCGCGGCGCGGCCGCCGTCGGCGCGGTGCGCGCGCTGCGGACCGCCGTCCGGCCCCCGTCCCCTCCGCTGCCGGAGGGGACGGGGGCCGGACGTTTCCCGGGTGGGCGGGCGGCGGCTCAGGCGGCGGGCCGCGGGGCGCGCAGGTGGGCCCGCCGTGCCAGTTCCTCCTCGTCGACCAGCTCGAGCATGGGCCTGCCCGGCGCGCACATCATGGTCACCACGAACCGGGTGCGCGCGTCGGTCAGCGCGTTGCCGTCCTGATAGTGGATGACGTCGCCGCCGGGCTCCCAGAACGTCCCGCCGGCCTCGACGACGCGCTCGGGCTCACCCTCGAGTTCGAAACGGACGGCGCCCTCGACGACGTAACCGAACGCCGGGCCCGAGTGACGGTGGGGAGGGGTTCCGGGGTCGCCGGGCTCCCACTCGACCTCGACGGTCATCGCCGACGCACCCTCCGGGACGGTGATCGGCGAGGCGTCCTGGATCATCCGGGCCGCCTTCGTCCAGCTCGCCCCCTCGCCGTGCCCGTCGGCCCCGTGCACGTGTCCTGCGTGGTTGTCCGACACCGTGTCGCACCTTTCGTGGGTGTTCCGTGTCGGGGAGCGGGAACACCGCCCGCGCCCCACGACTGTTCCCCGGTGTTGACCGAGCGGGGTGCCCGTCTGTGACACGGGTGGCCCCGCGGGCCGCGGTGCGCCGGTCACACGGGGGCGGCCGCGGTCCCCCCGGAAGGGCCGGCCGGGCGGCGTCCCATCGCACGGCGCTCGCCCTCGGTGGTACCGCCCCATATCCCCTCCACGGGATCGGCCGTGAGGGCCTGGGCCAGGCATTCCCCCATGACGGGGCAGCGGTGGCAGACGGCCTTCGCCTCGTCGATCTGCAGCAGCGTCGGGCCGCTGTCGCCGATGGGGAAGAACAGGTCCGGGTCCACGTCCCGGCAACTCGCCTTCTCGCACCAGTCCATGGCCGGGCCTCCTCGTCCGCACGCGTCACGGTCCTCCTCAGGAGAGACCGGGCGCGCCGCGCGGATGTGACACGGGCGAGGTCGGAGCGGTGCGCGCGGGAGAGTCGCACAGATCACACCCCCGTAAATAGGAATCCCAGATACCAATTAACTAGCATGCCGTTGCGCGCGATCCACGAAGCACACCAGTGCCGACCAAGGAGCCAGAAGATGCTCTCCACCCAGTCGATCCCGGTCGTCCGGGCCACGCTGCCCGCCGTCGGGGCCTCCCTCGGCAGCATCACCGAGCTGTTCTACCGCCGGCTGTTCGAGGAGCGCCCGGATCTGCCGCGCAGCCTGTTCAACCGCGCGAACCAGGCCAACGGCGCCCAGCGCGAGGCCCTCGCCGGCGCCGTCGCGGCCTTCGCCACCACGCTGGTGGAGCGGCCCGGCGAACGTCCCGACGCCGTCCTCGGGCGCATCGCCCACAAGCACGCCTCGCTCGGCATCACCTCCGACCAGTACACGCTCGTGGGACGGCATCTGATGGGGGCCGTCGGCGAGGTCCTCGGGGACGCCGTGACCCCCGAGGTCGCGGCCGCCTGGGACGAGGTGTACTGGCTCATGGCCAACGCGCTGATCGCCGCGGAGGCACGGCTGTACGCCGGCGCGGGGATCGAGAACGGCGCCGTCTGGCAGGACCTGGAGATCGCCGGACGCACCGAGGAGTCGGTCGACGCGGCCTCCTTCGAGCTGCGCCGCCCCGACGGCGCTCCCACCGGGCCGTTCACCCCCGGCCAGTACGTCAGTGTCCAGGTCGGACTCCCCGACGGGGCGAAGCAGATACGCCAGTACAGCCTCTCCACCGCCCCCGGCCGCAAGACCTGGCGGATCACCGTGAAGCGCGAGCGCTCCGCCGACGGCCGGGCCCCCGAGGGAGAGGTGTCCTCCTGGCTCCACGCCCACGCCCGCCCGGGCGACATCGTGAAGGTCTCCCTGCCCTTCGGCGACCTCGTGCTCCCCGAGGGCGACAGCCCGCTGCTGCTCGCCTCCGCCGGCATCGGTATCACGCCCATGCTGTCGATGCTCGACCACCTGGCCGACACCTCGGCCGAGCGCCACGTCACCGTCCTGCACGCCGACCGCTCTCCCGCCCACCACGCACACCGTCTGGAGATGGAGGAACTCGTCGGCCGGCTCCCGAACGCCGCGCTGCACGTGTGGTACGAGACGCCCGGGGAGCCGGTGGCGCCCCACGTGCACGAGGGCCGGGCCGACGTGACCCGGCTGTCGCTGCGGGAGGGCGTCAGCGCGTTCCTGTGCGGCCCGCTGCCCTTCATGCAGGCCCTCCGCGGTGACCTGCTCGCCCGGGGGATCGGCCCGAAGGACGTCCACTACGAGGTGTTCGGTCCCGACCTCTGGCTCAGCAAGTAGCACCGGACGGGAGGCGGACCGCCGCTCGGGCGGTCCGCCTGCCGTCGTCACGTTCACACGCTTCGTCTTGCCGACCGCAACAGTGGCACTAACATGTTGCCGGACAAGCCGTGAACACCATGTCGCTCCTTCGTGAAGGGCACGTCATGAAGATCGCAGTCCTCGGCGGTACCGGCCTGATCGGGTCGAAGGTCGTCGAGAAGCTGAACGCCGCCGGTCACGAAGCGGTGCCCCACGCGCGGTCGACCGGGGTGGACGTGCTCACCGGTGAAGGGCTGGAGAAGGCGGTCGAGGGCGCCGAGGTGATCGTCGACCTGACGAACTCCCCCACCTTCGACGAGGCCTCGCCTTCTTTCTTCCGGACCTCGACGGAGAAGCTGCTGGCCGCCGCGGAGAAGGCCGGAGCGGGTCACTTCGTCATCCTCTCCATCGTCGGTGTGGACCGGGTGCCGGAGCTGGACTACTACCGGGCGAAGGCCCTCCAGGAGGAGCTCCTGACCGCCGGACCGGTCCCGTACTCCATCGTGCGTGCCACCCAGTTCATGGAGTTCGTGGACGCGATCCTGTCCTGGACCACCGAAGGGGACACCATCCGTCTGCCCGGGACCCCGGTGCAGGTCATCGCCGCCGAGGACGTGGCCGACGCCGTCGCCTCGGTGGCCGCGGGGGCCCCGCTGGGGGGAATCCGCAACGTCGCCGGCCCCGAGGTCCTCCCCCTCGACGAGCTGGGCCGGGTCACCCTGGCGGCCCGTGCCGACACCCGTCACACCGTCGTCAGGGACGACGACGCGGGAATGTTCGGTGTCGTCCGCGGGGACGTCCTCACCGCCGAGGAGGACGCCCGTCTCGCCCCCACCCGTTACACCGACTGGATGGCCGCCCACCGGGGCACGCGCTGACCACACGGTCCCCGGGGCCGTTCCGTCCGTGCCACAACGGTGCCGATGCCGTCGGCGATACGATGTGGTGGGAAGGTTGAGGACGAGGGGAACACGTGGTCTCTGGAACCGACGCGGCGCACAACATCGAGGTCACCGCCGAGAGCCTCCAGGAGGACCTGGCCCGCCTGGAGTTGCAGAAGCAGGCCCTGGAGAGGGAACTGGCCGCCGTCGTGGCACACCTGGGCTCCGTCCGGCGGGCCCTCGGCGCCCTCCAGGTCCTGATGCGTGAACCCGCCCCGGCGGACCCGGCCCGGGCCGGCGCGGCGGAGCCTCGGCAGGCGCCGGCGCCCAGGGGGGACGTGCCCTCCGCGGACGTCGCGGCGAAGACCCCGGCGCAGGTCCGCCGCACCTCCGGCCCCTCCGCCGACGCGGACGGGCGGAAGAAGTACGGCCGGCTCACCGAGCAGATCCTCGACTACTTCGCCACGGTGGGGGACGTGGACGTACGGGCCCGCGACGTGGCGGCGGCCCTCGGCCGGGACACCGACAGCGGCACCATCAACGCGGTCCGCAGCACCCTCGACCGCCTCGTCGGCACGTCCCGCATCCGGCGCAGCGGCCGGGGCCTGTACCGGGCCAAGTGCCCCTGACGTCTCTCCCCGCGGTTCCGGGCTCGGCCTGACGAGAATCAGGACAGGGGCCCGGAACCACCCCGTTCCGGGCGCCCTTCACGGGGGACCGTGTCGCAGGGTTCCGGAACGTTGTGTTCAACGTAGCAAGGCCTCTTTCCACAACGTGTGACGGCACCGGTGGCGGGCACCGCCCTACGGTCGGCCGCGGTCGCCCTCATGGAGCGCTTCGTGCAGCGGCACATCGCCGGGCACCCCGGGACGGCCGGCTGCACGACCGCGCCGCACCGGGGCGGGGGATCTCCCTTCGACGTCCGCGGTCCGCTGTCCTCCCGCACCGCTCCCCCACCGGTTCCGGCCGGTGCGGACGACTTCGTCCGCACCGGCCGGAACCGGGCGCGGACGCTCCATGACGGCATCCCCGGCGCACGGCTGGTGAGCCTCGACGGGGCGGGCCACTCCGGGCGTCCGTGTGTCCGAGGCGTCTGAGGCGTCCGGCGGGATTCCACGCCGCGGCGACCGGGCTCCGGGTGCCCGGCGGGCGACCGGCGGTGCACTACGATGCCCCCGGTACCGCCCCGGCCGCCGGTGACCTCTCCGACTTCCCGACGGCAAAGGGAAGTTGAGCCGATCCGTAGCCGCGGGCGTCCTCCGATTCCCCCACCATCAAGAAAGATGCGGATGCGGATCAAAGACGTGAGTCTGGTACTCGCCGGCTCCACCCTGATCGTCACTCTGGGGGCCTCTCCGGCCCTCGCGGACAGTTCCTCCCTGCCCGCCCCCGACCTCACCGCCGTGCGCACCGTGCACGACACGGCCCTCTCGCAGGGCGCTCCGGGAGCGCTCACCCGGATCGACGAGGGCTTCACCACCTACCGCGTCGCCACCGGGGAGGCCGACACCGGCGCCCACACGGCGATGGACACCGACCGCCGGTTCCGCGTGGGCAGCGTCAGCAAGACCTTCACCGCGGTGGTGCTGCTGCAACTCGCCGCCGAGGGGCGCGTCGAACTCGACGCCCCGGCCAACGACTACCTGCCCGAACCGCTGCCCGACGACCGCATCACCGTGCGGCACCTGCTCAGCCACCGCAGCGGCCTGTACGACTACACCAACGACATGTTCTACAACACCGTCCCGGGTTTCGAGGCGGTCCGGAACAAGGTCTTCAGCTACCAGGAGCTCATCGGCCTGTCCACCGCGCGCCCCCTGAACAACACGCCGGGCGCCGCCTACAGTTACTCCAACACCAACTTCGTGGTGCTGGGGCAGATGATCGAGCACCTCACCGGCACCCCGGTCGCCACCCAGTACCAGCGGCGCATCTTCGCTCCCCTGCGGCTGCGGAACACCTCGTACGTCCATCCGAGGACGACCCTCTCCGGCTCCTACGCCCGCGGTTACCTCCGCCAGGACGACACCACGCTGCCGCTGGTCGACTCCACCGAACAGACCGTCTCCTGGGCCCAGTCCGCGGGCGCGGTCATCTCCAACGGGAAGGACCTCAACCGCTTCTTCTCCGCGCTGCTGTCCGGCCGGCTCCTGCCCGCCGAGCAGCTGGAGGAGATGACCGCCACGGTCCCGGTCACCGCGGACGGGAAGCAGTCCTACGGACTGGGCCTCAGGGCACGGAAGCTCTCCTGCGGCACCACCGTCTACGGCCACACCGGAACCGTCCAGGGCTACTACACCTACGCCTTCACCACCAGTGACGGCGCCCGCAGCATGACCTCCCTGGCGAACACCTCCAACAACGGGACCGTGAACGCCACCCTCGGCGCCA
This sequence comes from Streptomyces sp. NPDC044984, assembly GCF_040646935.1. Lineage (NCBI taxonomy): Bacteria > Bacillati > Actinomycetota > Actinomycetes > Kitasatosporales > Streptomycetaceae > Streptomyces > Streptomyces sp. NPDC044984. The sequence goes on along the minus strand of NZ_JBEZBE010000027.1, from coordinate 48,170 downwards.
CGCTGGACGCCTCCTTCTGCGGCTCCGGTACGGCCGCCGCCACGGCCAAGTCCGCCGCCCCGGCCCGCGGTTACACCGAGGACATCGCTCCCCAGGTCGCCCGCGACTGACCCGGCCGCCGGCCCCCGCACCCGTGCCCCGGCCGGACGACCGTCCGGCCGGGGCACGGGCCCGTCCCGGCCCGCCGGCTGTTCCACGCGCGAACCGACGCGGGCGCGCACCGCGTCGTGTTCGCGGGTGAGGTCGCCGATCGCCGTCAGGGACCGGCAGCCGCGGTACTCGCACATGGTGTGGTTCCTCGGAGGTGCCGGTCAGTTCGGCCGGCCGGCGGGGACGCGGGCGGTGACCCCGCCGCGTACACCGGTCGCGGTGTGGGCCAGGGCCGCCGCGGCCACCAGGGCCAGCAGCACCAGGCCCACGGCGTAGGAGCCGTACGCGCCGTACAGGGCGCCCATGACCAGCGGCGGCAGGAAACCGCCGAGGCCGCCGGCCGCACCGACGACACCGGTGACCGAGCCGACCTTGCCCGCCGGGGCCAGCAGCGCCACGAGGGCGAAGACGGCGCCGCTTCCGGCGCCGGGCGCCGCGGCCAGGGAGAGGAACGCGACGGTGCCGACGGGCGCCAGGGCGGGGGTGAACACGTACCACACCACCGCCGTGTGGGCGGGTTCGGCCGCCGGGGTCGCCATGGTCGCCGGCCTCGGCATACTGTGCGCCCGCCGGCTGCCGAGCCGCCGGGTCCGGCTCGGCACCGACCGCAGCGACAAGGTCCTCTTCCCGCTGCTGTCGGCCACCGCGCTGCTCGGCATCGCCGCCACCGCCGCCCACAACGTCCTCGGCGCCGGCTACGACTACCGCTCCACCGTCTCGGTGTGGTTCCGCGGGCTGGTCGCCCTCTCCCCCGAGCCGGGGTCGATCGCCGGGGCCCCGCTGCTGTTCCGGCTCCACGCCCTCACCGCCTGTCTGCTCTTCGCGGCCCGGCCGTTCACCCGGCTCGTCCACGTGTGGAGCGCGCCGGTCGGCTACCTCGTACGCCCCTACGTGGTCTACCGGCGGCGCGCGGCCGCGGGGGCGCCCCGGCAGCGGGGCGCCGGCACCGCGCCGGGCGGGCGGGCGGCGGGCCGTATGAGCGGACCGGCCGGCACGGCGACGGCACCGGGCAGGCGCATCGGCCGGCTCATGACGCCGACCGGGGACGTCGGCCGGCTCGCCTCCCTGCGCCTCGCGCTCGACGACCGGCTGCTGCCGACCGGCTGGTACGGCGTGGTCGCGCTGCTCGTCCTGACCCGCTTCCGGACGTACTGGAGCGGCCTGCCGTAGCCGGGTCCGCCGATGGCGGCGGCGCTCCCGTGCGCATGCGTCATCATGCTGCTCATGAGTGACCCCGAGCACATCAGTCCGGCCGGCGGTGGCAGGCTGGCGCACAGCCGGAGGCCGATGACCGGCCGTGACCCGGCGGAACCGGGCCGGTCCGCCACGCCCCTGGAGCTGCTGTTCGACCTGACGTTCGTGGTGGCGGTGGGCACCGCGGCCTCCCACTTCGCCGAGATGCTCGCCGAGGACCACGCCCTGGAGGCCGTCGGCGCCTTCACCCTGGCGATGTTCGCGATCAGCGTCGCCTGGATCAGCTTCAGCTGGTTCTCCTCCGCGTTCGCCACCGACGACTGGCACTACCGGGTCCTGACCATGGTGCAGATGGTCGGTGTCGTGGTGTTCTCCCTCGGCCTGCCGGCGATGTTCCACTCGGTCGAGGAGGGCGAGCACCTGGAGCTGCGCGCCATGGTGATCGGGTACGTCGTGATAAGGATCGCCATGGTGCTGCAGTGGTGGCGCGCGGCCCGTGAGTCCCCGCCGTTCCACGACGTGGGGATGCGGAACCTCCGCGGGACCGTGCTGGTCCAGATCGCCTGGGTCGTGGTCGGGTTCACGCATCCGACGCTCGCGGTGGCGTTCGTCGCCTTCGCCGTGCTGGGGGTCGCGGAGCTGCTGCTGCCGCTGCTCGCCCAGGGCCGGGCCGACGGCACTCCGTGGCACCCGCACCACGTCGCGGAACGGTACGGCCTGTTCGCGATCATCACGCTCGGCGAGGGGGTGGTCGGCACCGTCGCCTCGTCCGGTGACCTCCTGGGCGGCGCGGCCGGGACGGGCTGGAGCGCCGACGCGGTCGCCGTGGTCGTCGCCGGTGTGGGGCTGACCTTCGGCATGTGGTGGGTGTACTTCACCACCCCGTTCGGTGCCGTCCTGGTCCACCGGCGGCGCCGCGGGTACCTCTTCGGCTACGGCCACATCCCGCTGTTCGTCGGCATCGCCGGCGCGGGCGCGGGGCTGCACGTGGCGGGGCTGCACCTGGAGCACCACGCGAGGATCGGCGACGTCGCCGTGGTGCTGTCGCTGGCCGTGCCGGTCGGCCTCTTCCTCCTGATGGTCTATCTGCTGCACACCCTGCTGCTGTCCGCGGGAGACAGGTTCCACCTGCTGCTGATCTCGCTGACCCTCGCGGTGCTGGCCGCCGCGGTGCTCCTCGCCGCCGCCGGGGCGGGGACGGCGGTGTGCCTGCTGGTGGTGATGCTCGCCCCGTTCGTCACCGTGGTCGGCTACGAGACGATCGGTCACCGTCACCAGCGGCGGATGCTGCGCGACCTCGGTACGGGGTGAGGTCCCGCGCGACGCCCCGTTTCCGTGGTGTCCACGCGGCCGTCGGACGCCGTTGGCACTGCGCGGATTCCGCCGCCGCCGGAGCCCGTTCCACCGGTTCACCGGGGCACGCACGGGACATCTCGCAACGGCGGCACCGGCTTCCCGGGGCCGTGCGGCGGTGTGGTGTGCGGGTCTCGTGAGGGTTGTCAAGTGACCCCCCGGTAAGGTGGGTTGCCACCGTCCGCCTGATACGATCATCGAACTTTCAGCAGGCTGGCGGCGCGTCGTGAACGCGTACGGGGGACAGTCTCTAAGGCCCCATCGCTGAGGAGTTGAGGCTTGGTCCGCCGCAGGCCCGTGCCGTCCGACGGCCCGGACCCGTACCACGCATGCGCGGATCTGCCGAACTCCCGGCGCGATGCGACTTGAAGAGAGTCTCATGACGTCATTGACCGGGGATCCGCTGCTATGGATCCTGCTTGTGGTGCTCGTCGCTGCGGTGTTCGCAGTGCAGCGGGCCCGGAGAACCAATCTGGCGCTCCGAAAAACGAAAAAGGACCTGGAGGACGGACTGGGCCAGGCCCAGGGCCGGATCGACCAGCTCCAGGGACACATCGCCGCCCTGGACACCCAGCACCGCGGTGACCTCGCGGACGTCCGGGCGGACGCGGAGTCGTCGACCAAGGCGGTGCTGAAGTCGGCGATGGGCACGCTCCAGTCGCTCGCCGAGGAGCAGCAACTGCTGCTGGACGGGCTGCTGCAGAAGTACGGCAACGACACCGAGGTGCTGGCGGACCTGATGTCGGTGGACCACACCGGCAGTCAGTTCAGCCGCCGGGCCAAGGGCATCTCGGTGCTGTGCGGCGGATGGCTGGGCCGGCGCGAGGGTGTGGCGACCGTCTACGACGTGGCCCGCAGCGCGCAGGGCCGCATCAAGGACTTCAACCGGGTGAGCATCCACGCGCAGGCCAGCGTCGCCGTCACCAGCAAGGCCGTCGAGCCGGTGGCGGTGGTCCTCGCCGAGCTGCTGGACAACGCGACCACGTACAGCGCTCCGGGCACACCGGTCGAGGTCAACATCCAGGCCGTGCCGACGGGTGTGTGCTTCATCGTCGACGACGCCGGTCTGGGCATGGACCAGGAGACCAAGGACCGGGCGGCGGCGCTGCTGTCCGCCGACGGCCCCGTCGACATCACCGGTCTCGGCGACCCGCCCCGGTTCGGGTTCGCGGTGTGCGGCATGCTCGCCGCGCGCTACGGCTTCGCCGTCTCCGTCGGTTCGGTGTCCCCCTACGGCGGAGTGCGCGCAGTGATCCGAGTGCCGGAAAGCCTTCTGGCGGCCGAGGCCGTCACCCCCGCCGAACCCGTCCGTGAGCCCTCGGACCAGGGCGGGGAGAGCGCCCCGCAGCGGCTGGCGCCCGTCCCGGTCGGCCCCTCCCATGTGGTGGGCACGACGACCGGCGGACTGCCCAAGCGCCGCCGGCGCCAGGGGCCCATCTCGGTGGTGCCGGCGCCGGAGGACACGGCCGCCATCGACCAGCAGACGTCCGAGTCGGCCGGCGAGGTGACCGCGTCACGCCTGGGGGCGTTCGCGCGCGGTACCCAGCTCGGGCGGACCAACACCACGGAAGGACCTGACCACCAGTGAACACCGACCTGTCGTGGGTGCTGAACGACGTGCTCGAGGTGCGTGGAGCCCGCCACGCGGTCCTCGTCTCGGGTGACGGCCTGCTGCTGCAGCGTTCGGACGAGATCTCACGCGACGACGCCGAGACGAACGCCGCCGCGATGAGCTCCATGCAGTCCCTGAGCCGGGCGGTCGCCGGTTTCGTCGGAGCGGGGCACGGCATCTGGAAGCAGACGCTGCTGGAGTACGACGGCGGCTGGATCTTCCTCATCGCGGCCGGGCAGGGCGCCTACCTGGCCGTCTCGGCGGCGCTGGACGTCGACATGGAGGCCATGTCGTTCCGCATGCAGAAGACGGTGGCGGCGCTGAGCAAGGCGATGAGCGTGGCCCCGCGCTCGGACAACGGTGTCGGCGTATGACGACGCCCGGCGAGGAAGCACCCGTCACCAGTGACTTCGTCCGCTCGTACGTCATCACAGGCGGCCGGAGCCTGCCGTCCTCGGACGAACTGGCGCTGCACACCTTGGTCACCCTGGCTCCCGAGCGGACGCTTCCGCTGGGGGCCGGCCCCGAGGTCAGGGCGATCTGGGAACTGTGCGCGGGTGGCTACCTGTCGGTCGCCGAGGTGGCGGGCCACCTCGGCCTGCCCGTCGGGGTGGCCCGGCTGCTGCTCACCGATTTAGCGGAGCAGGGGCACCTGCTCCGCCGGGCCGAGCCGCCCCGGGCCCAGAACGTTGACAGAGCGACCCTCGAGAAGGTTCTGAATGGACTCCAATCCCTCATCGGCTGAGACGGCGCAGAGGTCCATCTACGTCTCCAGCGCGGTGACCAACGCCGCCAAGATCCTCGTCGTCGGGCACTTCGCCGTGGGCAAGACGACCTTCATCGGTTCGCTGTCGGAGATCACTCCGCTGCGCACCGAGGAGAAGATGACCCAGGCGTCCGTCCACGTCGACGACCTGCGGGGCGTGGCGGACAAGACCACCACCACGGTCGCCCTGGACTTCGGCCGTCTCACCCTGAGCGACGACCTGGTGCTGTACCTGTTCGGCACCCCGGGGCAGCAGCGCTTCATGCAGCTGTGGGAGGACATGGCCCGCGGCGCGCTCGGGGCGCTGCTCCTGGTCGACCCGGGACGTCTGGAGGAGACCTTCCCGGTCATCGACCTCATCGAGCGGTACGGCCTGGAGTACGCCATCGCCGTCAACTGCTTCGACCCCGGCACCACTTACGGCGAGGCCGAGGTGCGCGAGGCGCTCGACCTGCTCCCGGACACCCCTGTCGTCTACTGCGACGCCCGCGACCAGCAGTCGTCCGCCAAGGCGCTGATCGCCCTGGTGAGGCACCTGCTCGACCGCGCGGCCTGACCGCTCCGCGCCCGCCCGGACCGGGAACAGCGGTTCTCCGACCCCTAAGGAAGACTTCATGGACCCCCAAGCACCGCCTGCTGCCACCGTCAGCAGATGCCCCATGCACGACGCCGCGTTCGCCGCCGATCCCCAGCAGGTCTACGACCGGCTGCGCGCCCACGCCCCGGCCGGCCCCGTCGAGCTCGCCCCCGGCGTGGACGCCACGCTGGTCGTCGGCCACGAGACGGCGCTGCGCGTGCTGCAGAACACCGAGCTGTTCGCCCGCGACGCCCGCCGCTGGAAGGCACTCAACGAGGGTCGCATCGGCATGGACAGCCCGGTGCTGCCGATGATGGCGTACCGGCCCAACTGCCTGTTCACCGACGGGGCGGTGCACCTGCGGCTGCGCAAGGCCGTGGTGGACAGCCTGGCCCGGCTCAACATCACCCGGATCCGGCGTGACGTCGAGCCGATCGCCGACTACCTGCTCGACCGGTTCAGCGAACGGGGCCGGGCCGACCTGCTCAACGACTACGCCAAGCTGCTGCCGCTGCTGTTGTTCAACAAGCTGTTCGGCTGCCCCGCGGACATCGGTGACACCCTCACCACCGCCATGTCGGCGATCTTCGACGGCAAGGACGCGCTGCGCGCCAACGAGGACCTCACCGCCTGCCTGATGGAGCTGATCGCGCTCAAGCGGCGCCAGCCCGGTGACGACGTCACCTCCTGGCTGATCCAGCACCCGGCCGGGCTGACCGACGAGGAGCTCAAGGACCAGCTGGTGCTGCTGATGGGCGCCGGCATCGAACCCGAGCGCAACCTCATCGGCAACGCCCTGGTGCTGCTGCTGTCCGGGGCGGGCGGCCGGCAGAGCGGCATGCTGATCGAGGAGGCGCTCGACCACGTGCTGTGGAACCAGACGCCCATCGCCAACTACGCCACCCACTACCCGGTCCAGGACGTCGACCTCGGCGGCCATGTGGCGGAGGCGAACACGCCGGTCGTCATCTCCTTCGCGGGGGCCAACAGCGACCCCGCGCTGGACGAGGCCCGCCGCGCCCACAGCAAGGGCGCCCACCTGGCGTGGGGAGCCGGTCCGCACGCCTGCCCCGCCAAGGACCCGGCGCAGGTCATCGCGACCACCGCGATCGAACGGCTGCTCAACGCGCTGCCCGACCTCGCCCTGGCCGTGCCGGAGAAGGACCTGCAGTGGCGGCCGGGCCCGTTCCACCGGGCCCTGGTCGCGCTGCCGGTGACGTTCAGCCCCACGCCGGCCACCCGGATGGCGGCCGCGCTCCAGAACCGGGCCGCGGCGCCGGGTGCGCAGCAACCGCTCCTGTCGTCCGCTTCGGTACGGCAGGAACCGGCGCGGAAGAAGGGATTCTGGAGCAGCTTCCTGGACATCTTCCGTGTCTGATGCGCGGCATGTGACCGGAGCAACTCACAGGGGCGCATGACAGGGGAAGGAGGAAGGGTAGGTTCCGGCGGTAGTGATCAACAGCGCCCAGCAAAAGGAGCTCTGCGTGACCGCCGTTGGCGACATACGCGGCACCACCACCCACCGCCGAGCCGTCATCTCCCTCCTCCGGCACCTGCGTTCGGCCGAAGGACAGGCCAATCCCCTCCCTGTCTGGGAAAAGTTGCGCGCCCTCGGGGACGTCGTGCCTTCTCCCTGGGGCGGCTACTTCGTCACCGGTTTCGAGGCATGCAGCCAGGTCCTGCGCAGCAGGGACTGGCTCGTGCCGGACTTCGCCTGGCAGGAGCGGCAACCCGACCCGAGCCGCTGGCAGGAGTTGGCCACCCAGGAGCTGACCGGGACCCTGTCCCGTATCAACCCCCCGACGCACACCTGCCAGCGACGGGCCCTGGGCAACCCGTTCGACCGCGCCACCCTGGAGGGCCTGCGTCCCCGGATCGCCACGCTCGCCTCCGGCCTCCTGGACGACCTGGAGGACCGTCTGCGCGCTGACGGGGAGGCGGACTTCGTCCGCACCGTCGCCGAACTGCTCCCGGTTCGCACGGTCTGCGAGTGGCTCGGCATCCCCGAAGAGCACTTCGCGCGCATCCTGGACTTCACCCACCGGCAGGCCTACGCCCAGGAGTTGTTCCCCACCAAGGAAGAACTCGCGGAGGCGGGCCGTGCCACGCTGGAGATGCGGGCCTTCTTCACCGAACTGATCCGCGAGCGGCGGGCCCGCCCTGGCAACGATGTCCTCACCGGCTGGATCCACTACTGGGACACGCAGTACCCGGACGATCGCGCCGCCGCGGACCGGGTGATCTACCACCTCACGATGTTCATCACCATCGCCTCCCTGGAGACCAGCGCGGTCCTGCTGACCAACGCGGTGCGGTTCGCCACCGAGGACCCCGCCCGGGCCGAGTGGCTGCGCGCGCACCCGGAGCACATCGAGGACCTGGTGGAGGAATCCCTGCGCTACGACCCCCCGGTGTGGCTCAACTCCCATGTCGCCGCCGACGACATCGTCCTCGCCGGCACCCCCATGCCCAAGGACACCACCGTCCACATCCTGTACGGTTCGGCGGCCCACGACCCCCGGCGCAACCCGGATCCGCACGTCTTCGACATCCTGCGTGGCGGCGGCCACATCACTTTCGGCAGCGGCGCCCACTACTGCCTCGGCGCGGCCCTCGCGCGTACCGAAGCGCGGGAGCTGATCGCCCAGGTGCTGGAACGCTTCCCGACCCTGCGGCCCGCCGCACCCCCCGCCTACGACGTCTCCCGGCTCGTCTTCCGCCGCATCACTTCACTGAAAGTAACGACATGAGCACCCGGCCCCTCACCGATCTCCCCGCCGACCGGATACTCAAGACCCTCCGCACCTACCGGCAAGGTCCTCTCCTCACCGTCGAACTGAACGTCCCCGAAGAGGGCAACGCCGTCACCGACGCCATGCTGGAGGACCTCCTCACCGTCCTCGACGACCAGGACCCGGCGGTACGGGTCCTGGTGCTGGCCGCCGCCGGAGACGAGTTCTGTCTCGGCGGTGACCGGCGCGAGTTCCCCCAGCACCTGGCCGACGACCCCACCGGCGGCGGCGTCCGTGTCAACGGGACGAAGGCCCTGCGTGTGTGCGAGGCCCTCACCGCCAACCCCGCCGTCACCATCGCCCGCGTCCAGGGCAGGGCCGTCGGCGCCGGCGTCGGGCTCGCGCTCGCCTGCGATCTGCGCGTGGGTGCGGACACCGCGTCCTTCCGCCTGCCCGAACTCGCCCTCGGACTGCCCCCCGCCTGGGGCGGGCTGCTGTCCCGCCTGATCAGCGAGGTGGGGGCCGCCCGTGTGCGGGAGCTGATCCTCACCGCACGTGTCTTCGACGCCCAGGAGGCCCTCGCCCTGTCGGTCCTCCATCGGGCCGTGCCGCGGGACGCGCTCGACGACGCCGTCATGGCCTGGGCCAAACCCGTCCTGCGGCGGTCGGCCTCCGCCCTGCGGGTCACCAAGGCCATGTTCAACTCGCTCACCGCCACCACCCGACTCGCCGACACCTCAGTGTTCGATCCCGAACTCCTGACGGCGGTCCTCACCCAGCAGCACCGGCCCGGCTGACCGCGGACGTGCCGCTCGGCGGGCGGACGCGGCGATCCGCGCCGGTCAGGTGGTCGTCCGTCCGTCGAGCGTCTCGCGCAGGGTGCCGGCGTGTCCCGCGCGCTGCGCGGTCTCGGCGATGAGGTGCATCGGCGACCCGCGCACGCTGCGCACGGCTCCCGGCACGTGCCGGGGGGCCTCGGGCAGCGGGCGGGTCGCCGACCGGTCGGGCACGGAGGCGACGATCTCCTCGCTGCGGGCGGCGCCCCGCTCGTAGCGCGCGAGACCGGCCTGTTCGTCGTTCGGTCCGCGCGCCGTGGCGGTCAGGTCGTGTCCTCTTCCCGGGGGAGTATCGACGGCATGCCGAAGACCTCAGCCCGACTGCTGTCCCTGCTCTCCCTGCTCCAGGCCCGCCGTGACTGGCCGGGTGCGCTGCTGGCCGAGCGGCTGGGGGTGAGCCCGCGGACCGTGCGCCGTGACGTGGACCGGCTGCGCGAACTCGGTTATCCCGTCGCGGCCTCCAAGGGGCCCGACGGGGGATACCGGCTGGACGCCGGCACCCGGCTGCCGCCGCTGCTGTTCGACGACGGGCAGGCCGTCGCCCTCGCCGTCGCGCTGCGGGCCGCCGCCACCACGGGGGCCGCGATCCGGGAGGACGCGGTTCGCGCCCTGGCCACCGTCCGGCAGGTCATGCCCGCACGGCTGCGCCACCGCGTCGACACCCTCCGGGTGACCACCGTGGAGCCGTCCGCGGCCCGGCCGCACCCGTCCGTCGACGGCGCGCTGCTCATGGCCCTGAGCGCCGCCGTCCACGCCGGCGAAGTGCTGCGCTTCGACTACGCCTCCCCGCCGGAGGGCACCGCCCGTCCGCCGCGCCGGGCGGAGCCGCACCGTCTCGTCAGCCGGGGCGGGCGCTGGTACCTCGTCGCCTTCGACCTCGACCGCGCCGACTGGCGCGTCTTCCGCGCCGACCGGATCACCCCGCGCAGTCCCACGGGGCCCCGCTTCGCACCGCGCGAGGTCCCCGGAGGCGACGTGGCCGCGTTCGTCACCGGCAGGTTCCGGGGGGCGGACGGCTCCGGCGAGTGGCCCTGCCGCGGCGAGGTGATCCTGGACCTGCCCGCCGCCACCGTGTCCCGCCACGCCCACGACGCCGTCGTCGAGGAACTGGGCCCCGGCCGCTGCCGGCTCCTCCTGGGCTCCTGGTCGTGGACCGCCCTCGCCGCCGGCGTCGGACGGTTCGACGCCGCCGTCGAAGTGGTCGGCCCGCAGGAACTCAAGGACGCCTTCGCGGTCCTGGCACGCCGTTACGCCCGTGCGGCGGCCGGTGCGCCCGGCGGGTGATCCACGGTCCCGAAAAGCCGTCGCGCCCCCGGGCCGGGCCGCCGGATTCCCGGGCCCCCTGTCCTGCGCACCGCGTTCGGGGCCGGGTACCAGGTGCCGGGTACCAGGTGCCGGGTGCCGGGCGCCGGGACGGCGACCGCCGAAAGCCGCTCACCGGCTGCTTCGCGCCGTCCACACCGTTCCGCGGGCCTCGTACTCGAGCATCTCCTCCAGGCCGACCGCGGCGTCCGCGCCGAGTTCCCGGCGCACCAGCCACAGGGCGAGGTCCAGTCCGGAGGTGACCCCGCCGGCGGTGACCAGGTCGCCGTCGTCGACCACGCGGGCGTTCTTCAGCACGCCGCCCTGCCGCTCCAGGTCGGCCCGCGCCCGGTGGTGGGTGGTGCAGGGGCGCCCCGAGGTCAGCCCGGCGGCGGAGAGCAGCATCACGCCCGTGCACAGCGCGCTGACGGTCAGCCCCGGGCGGGCCGCGGCGGCCAGGGCCCGGGGCAGGGTGCCCCGCCGGATCTCGGCCCACACTCCGGGGTCCTCGCGGCGCGCGTACCCGCCGCCGGGGACGACGAGGAGGTCCGCCTCCTCGGGGGCCCACCCGTGGCCGACGCGCAGGCGGGTGCCGTAGGCGGCCTTGACGGTACGCGGGCCGTCGACCGTCACGTAGCGGGTCTCCACTTCCCGGTCCGCGAAGTGGCCCGAGGCGGAGAACACCTCGTACGGGGCGGAGAAGTCGAGTTCCTCCACACCGTCGAACATGACCACGTGGACGCGCAGGGGCCGATCACGTCCGGGGGCTTCGGAGGGGGCGGCGTCGGCCCGGGTGGCGGCGCCGGCCGTCAGCGTCGCGGCCCCGAGCGCGGTGGTGGCGTGCAGGAGGGTACGGCGGTTCATCTCGGTCGGTACTCCGTTTCCCGGTCGGTCATGGGCAGGGGGACGGGCTCGTCCGCCAGGTACGGCGGTGCCGGGTCGTACTGGAGGGCACGGCGCACGGCGCGGGCGTGCTCGCGCCCGTGCAGGTGGCCGACGAGCCACAGGGCACTGTCGATGCCGGCGGAGACTCCCTGGCTGGTGAGCAGGTTGCCGTCGACGACATAGCGGGCGTCCCGGACGACGGTGACGTCACCGCGTTCCTCGAGCGCCTCCTCGTACTGCCAGTGGGTGGCGACCCGGCGGGACCGGGCCGGGCCGGCGGCGTGCAGCAGGAAGGCCCCGGTGCAGACGCCGACCACCCAGGTGGCGCGCGCGGCGGTGTCGGTGAGCCAGCCGGTGACCCGCTCGTTGCGGGTCTCGGCCTCCCGGGCGCCGTGACCGCCCGGTACAAGGACGACGTCCAGGGGCGGGTGGTCGCCGAGTGTGCGGTCCGGCAGTACCCGCATGCCCTGGGAGCACCGGACGGGCCCGGCGCGTTCGGCGAGGAGCAGGACGTCGTCCGCGCCGTCGCGCAGTCCGGAGGAGGTGGTGAACACCTCCCACGGGCCGGTGAAGTCGAGTTCCTGCGCCGAGTCGAACAGCAGGATTCCGTACGTGGTCATGGTCAGTTGCCCCAGCGCGCGGCGTCGGCCATGGTCTCCATACGGGTCCTGTGCGGCGGCACGGACCGCTCCCTCAGCAGTTCGGACGCGATGGAGAAGAGCGGGGCCTTCTCCGGGCGGTGCCGTGCCTGGGCGACGATCTCGTCGGTGAGGGTGGTGGCCATGGACAGCCGCGGATAGGCGGCGTGGATCGCGGCCCCGGTGGCGTCGTCGACGCAGCCCGTGTCCCAGCCGAAGTCCATGCCGGTCCCCTGGTGCACCAGGGCGCACAGGGTGCCGCGGCGCTCGGCGATGCCCGGCGTCGTGTGCAGGGCTACGGCCTCCCAGACGGCGTCGACGTCGGCGGCGGGCAGGCCCTGCTCGGTGAGGAACTCCGCGGCCGTGTCGGCGCCGTCCACCTCGAACCGCTGGTGGCGGTCGCCCGCCCGGGTCAGGCCGATGTCGTGCAGGACGCAGGCCAGGAACAGCAGCTCCGGATCGTAGTCGCGCCCCGGCTCCGCGCCCTGGTGGTCGGCGCGGATCCGGGCGAACAGCGCGCTGCGGACGCTGTGGTTGGCGGTCGCGGTGGGCTCCGTCCCGCGCACCAGGTCCAGCGCGCGGCGGGCGACGGGGGTGTCGGGGAGCGGCGGGACGCCGGCGGTCATCACGTCATTCATGAAATCGATGATCGGCTGTGTCAACCAGCCGCGACAGAGGCAGACTTGCCTCCATGCGAGAGGAAACTGCCACCCCCGCCGCACCGCACCGAGTGGCGGTGCTGGTCCTGGACGACGTGCTGCCCCTGGACCTGGGCATCCCGGCCCAGGTCTTCATCGCCGTGCCCGGTGATCCCTATGAACTGACCCTGTGCGGACGGACCGCGGGGTCGGTCCCGACCGCCGCGGGGTTCGCCGTGACGGTGACGGCCGGGCTGGAAGCGGTGCACGACGCGGACACCGTGGTGGTCCCGGGGTACGCACCGCACCTGCGGGAGCTCCCGGCGGACGTGCTCGCCGCACTGGCCGGGGCCCACGCCCGGGGCCGGCGGCTGGTGTCCATCTGCACCGGGGCGTTCGCGCTGGCCGCGGCCGGGATCCTGGACGGCCGCGAGGCCACCACCCACTGGAAGTACGCCGACGAACTGGCGGCACGCCACCCGAGGGTGTCGGTGGACCCGCGCGTGCTCTACGTGGACGAGGGACAGGTGCTGACCTCGGCGGGCGTCGCCGCCGGCATCGACCTCTGCCTGCACCTGGTGCGCCGCGACCTCGGTGCGCGGACGGCGAACCAGGTGGCGCGCTCCCTGGTCTCCGCTCCCCACCGCGACGGCGGGCAGGCGCAGTACATCAGACGGCCGCTGGCCCCCGACACGTACGGCGTCACCCTCGCGCCCACCCGGGCGTGGGCCCTGGCCCACCTGCACGAACCGCTGACGGTCCCCCGGCTCGCCGCGCACGCGCACATGGCACCGCGGACCTTCGCCCGGCGGTTCGTCGCCGAGACCGGTACGACTCCCCTGCGGTGGCTGCTCGCCGCCCGGCTCGACCGTGCCCGGGAGCTCCTGGAGAGCACCGGACTCGCCGTCGACCACATAGCCGACCGATGCGGTCTGGGCAGTCCCTCGAACCTCCGGCTGCACTTCCGCCGCACCCTCGGGACGACACCCACCGCCTACCGTGCGGCGTTCACCCCCACGGCGGACCCCGACGAGGACCACCGGCCCGCCGGCCGCCCCGCCGGCCCGGAGCGCCCCGGAGCCGGCGGGCCCAAGACGCCCTGTGCCCCTGCCCGACGCAGCACAGCGGGCACCCGGTCGGCACCGGGGTGAGCACGCCACCGTCACGTCGCTCCGAGGCCTGCCCGCTCCTCATGGGCCCTCGGGCCGAAGGACGACCGCGGGCCGGGCACCCGCGGAACACGGGTCCCGAACGCCTACGTCTCCGACGTCGGCCGGGGAGAGCCGTGCGACTGCGGGCCCGTAAGCCGTTCGCCCCTTCACGTAATCGGCGGCGGCGATCCGCGGCGGTTCGCCACGTGCCCGGCAGCGTGACCGTGCCATCCCGTACACCGGCCGCTACGGCGGCATGCTCGCCCCGCTGCGTGCGAGGCCTCGCGTCGGATCTCATTTGCGGTGCTTGCCGCGGTGCGGCCGGGAACGGATGCCGTAGGTGAAGGCGCAGGCGAGTCCGAGGCCTTGCAGCACCGCGCAGACGGTGATCAGCGTCCGTATGGCTGCCGGGTCGACGAGGGCCATGAGGAGGCCGGCGAGGGGGTAGGGCAGGAGCAGGAGCAGCACGGTCACGGACAGCGTGCTGCCGAACACCTCGGCGGGGATGAGGCGGGACCGAAGCGTGCGCAGTACGACGGCCAGCACGCTGTCGCCGGCCATGAAGACGGCGATCAGTATCAGGTACGCCCGGTAGGAATCGGCGTGCGCGATGAGGAAGCACGGCACGCTCGTCACCAGGGCGGCGCAGCGGCCCACCCTCGGCAGTCCCCACCGGTCGATCATGACGCGGCAGATGACGACCGCCAGCAGTGACGCGGCGGCCGCGCAGGACCAGATCACACCGACCGAGGCGCTGGACCGGCCCAGGTGCTGGACCACGATCACCGGGGTCGCCGCCTCCAGAAGGCCGAGGGCGAGATTGGAGAACGCCAGCCCGGCCACCAGCCACGCGAGCGCCGGCAACGTGCGCAGGGTGGACCAGCCGGTGCGCCATCCCCGTGGCACGGGCACGGTCGCCTCCGGCGCTTGCGGGGGCGCCTGGCGCATGCGCGGGGACACGGCGGCCGTCAGGATCGACAGACCGCCGATCACGGTGAGCATGCCGCTGGGGCCGTCCCACTGGAGAAGGAGGCCGCCTGCCGCCGGGCCGACCAGAGCGGCCGTCTGGTCGATGCCCAGGAGGACCGACTGGACGCGGTGTCCCGTGTCGCCCGCGTCCCTGCTGGCGATCGCGCCGACGCTTTCGGCCGCGATGTAGCTGAACTGGGTCAGGCACCCCGCGCACGCCGCCAGGAACATCACCAGGCCCAAGGCCTTGTCGTCATCGGTCGCCGCCAGGGCGGACGCCACGAGCCCGACGACCAGGGCCCGAGTTGTGGCGGCCACCCGGAACACCCGTGCGGGTCCGTAGCGGTCGACGGCCATACCGGCCAGACCGAACGTGCACAACCGCGGTGCCCATGTCAGCACGAAGGCGACACCGGTCAGGGAGGACGAGTTCGTCGTGCCCAGCACCAGCAACGGAATGCCGTAGGTGGCCATCGAGGACGCGGTCGCGTCCGCCAGACGGGGCAGGTAGATGCCCCTGATCCGGCCGTGGGTGACGGTGCGGGCGTGCCGGGGCGTGGCGGCGGACCGGACTTCCGGAGATATCAAAGGCGACAGGCTCTTCTGTGGACTGTGGCGGCGGTCGACGGGCGACCTGGACGGGGAAGGTGCGGGGTTCGGGAAAGCGGGTTCAGTCAGGACCGGGCGGGACGTCCACAGCCCGCGACGGCTGTGGGGAGCTACGGAATGTTCACCGATCAACGACCGGCACATCTGGAACAGCGTGATCAACTCGTCAAGTGTCACGCGAGGTAAGCCATGGCCTTGCGCGCCGAGGCGCGGCTCTCGGAGTTCACAGCCCCCGGCCGATCGCACTCCGGACGATCACGTGCGGTATCCACCCGAACGCCTCGAGCCGCCACGGCTCACCACGAGCCGCCGCACGGCCCGTCACCGACTTCGGTTCGTCAGGACGACGTTGAGGCGCCAAGGGTCGGGCCGGCGCGGGCCCTGAAGCCGTCGAGAGGATGCCGGGCCGGTACCGAAGGCGTTTGAGCCGGTTTCATGCGCCTGCGGATGCACGGGGTCGGCGTCCCCGTGCACGCCCCCGGCCGGCTCGGCTGCCCGGTGCGGTGGCCCCGGTGGGAGAGCGACACCGGTAGCGACTTCGTGCACTGGGTCGACCACCACGACCCCCCCCCGCTCGAAACGGGCCGGCTACCGCGCCCGCATGTGTCCGTGAGCGTGCCGCGCCGCGGTCTGTCCTCTCGCGAGTTCCCGGACGGCAGGAGCCGCGGGCTCACGGGGCATGGGTCGACAGGAGCGTCCGGGACAGCCTCGGGTCGGGATCGTGCCGATCACGGGCGCGCGGTTGGATCGGGTGGATCGGGCCTCCGACGTCCACTGCCGCGTGGGGGCCGGCCCCGCGCGGCGCCCGCCGTGTCCTGTCCGAGCGTGAGCATCGCCTCGGTGACCTCGCCGACCGCCGCGTCGGGGATCGCGGTGGCGGCCTCCTCGAGGACGAGCAGCCGCGCCCCGGGGATCTCGCGCGCGATCGCCTCGCCGTTGCCGACGGGGAAGAACCGGTCGCGGCGGCCGTGGACGACGAGCGTGGGGACCTCGATCCCGGGCAGGCGCTCGCGCCAGCGGGGTGTGCAGTCGAGCCTGGAGAACACCATGCCCATCTGGTCGGCCATCCGGACCGCCGGTGCGGTGCCGGGCGTGCGGTCCCAGATGCGCGCGGCGACCGCTCGCGCGGCGACGGGGTCGTCGCCGCGGATCTCCGCGCCGGCGGCGGCGAACTCCGCGACCGCCTCGCGGTCGGTCCAATCGGGCATCGGACGCGCGAACAGCCGGCTCATCGTCGCCCGGTCATGATCGGGGAGGTCGTCGTCGGGCGGGCCGGGGGCGACCGCGCGGGTGCCGACCAGGGTGAGCGCCGAGAAGGCGCCCGGATGGTCGAGCACGGCCACCTGGGCGACCATCCCTCCGACGCCGATTCCCGCAAGGTGTGCGGGTCCCCCGCCGAGCGCGTCGGCAAGGGCCGCCGCGTCGGCGGCGAGGTCGCGCAGGGTGTAGGCGGGCGCCTGCGGATCCGTCGTCGTCGACTCCCCGCTGTCGCGCAGGTCGTAGCGCACCGCACGGCGCCCGCCGGCGGCGAGGCGCTCGCACAGCGCATCGGGCCAGGAGAGCATCGTCGTCCCGCCCGCGAGCAGGACGAGCGGTGCGTCGTCGTCACCGAACGACTCGATGCCCAGGGCGATTCCGTTGACGTTGACCGTGGTCATCGGATCACCTCGGGATGTCGTAGGTCAGGTGCGTCGCGGTCGATGTCGAGACCACGCCCCGCTGCACCAGCGTGCGCGGCGCTCCGCCGGTGAACAGTGGCGTCCCGGCGCCCAGCACGACGGGCGCGAGGTGCAGCGTCAGCGCGTCGACCAGCCCGGCCTCCAGCGCCGAGCCGATCGTGGCGCCGCCGCCCATGAGGACGACGTCGAGGTCCTTGCCGCTGTCCGACGCCGCCGCCTCGGCTCGCTCGCGAGCGACGGTGACGGCGTCGGGCAGACCGGTGGTGACGAACGTCCAGTCGAGGTCGGTCGTCCGCACCGAATCCGGCAGCGAGCTCGTGACGACGACGAACGCGGGCCTGCCGACCTCGCCGGCGCCGTAGCCGGACGTGTCGTCCCAGCCGTTCGGCCCGTCGACCACGTCGAAGAGCCGACGGCCGAGGACGACCGCGCCCGAGCGGGCGGTCCCCTCGCGCAGGACCCGGCGGTCGTCGGGGTCGTCCGAGAACGCCCAGGTGTGCAGGGCCTCACCGCCGGCGCCCAGACCGTTGTCCGGGCCGGGGTCGGGGCCGGTGACGAAGCCGTCCAGGGAGACCGAGATGTCGGCGATGATGCGAGTCATACCAGGGCAGACCCGACCCGCCGCCCGAACTCATCGCTCACGCACGAAGCGTGTGGCCACGACGGTCCGCTCCGCACCGCTCATGTCCGGCGGGCATTTCGGTCGCCCGTACGGCCGGTCCCCGCCGTTCCCGAACGGTGAGCGAGACAGTCGCACGACACGGACGCCGGGGTGGACGGCATCCGCGCGGGCGGGCGGGTCGCCGTGTTCGGGACGGGCGTCCTGGGGCCCCTCGCCGTCCGGTTCGCGACCGGGCTCGGCTACGGGACCGTCGCCACCGCGCCGGCCCTCACCGCCTGGTTCACCGGTCTGCGGCACCTGCCCGCGGGGACCGTGGGCCTGATCGGACCGCTCGACCCCGCCACGGGCGTGCTGCTCGGCACGGCGGTCTCCGGAGAGGTCCCGACGATCCGGCAACCGTGCGGGCCGGTACTGGTCCTGGCCGGAGTCGTCCTCGTCCTGCCCGCCCGCGCGGGCCGACGCGACAGCGGTCAGGCGCCTCCCCGTGCTGTTCCGGGAGGTCCGCGCGGCCCACGCCCTGCCGGTCAGGCAGTTTCCCTCCGGCACCGGCGGCGTTCCCGACCAGGTGCCGCCGAGCCGCCCACGCGCCGGCCCGCACCCGGCCGGGACGCCCGGAGGACCTGCTCGGCGCCCGTCCCCCGCCGCGGCCGAGCGGCTCGCGGAGATCTGCGGACTGCGCCGGTCGCTCCAGGACGACCCCGCCGCCACGGGAGCCGACGGACGCGCAGCAGCACATCACCACCGTGCACGAGGGCCTGCGCCCGATGATCGGGGATCTTCCCCGACCCCCTTCTCAGCGCGCTCGCGGTCCGGCGCTCCGCTACATGTCGTGCCCATGGCGATTTTGTTACCAGGTGTTCAACTCCCTTGTCCTGAAAGGCAGTCAGCGACGAACCTTGCTTGCGGCCGGGAACGGAACACAACGCTCCCGGCAGCGGTGCGCGATCACGCGCGCCCGCCCCACAGACGCGCGCCCCACCAGGGCGCGCCACCCGGAGGAGGACTCCCCCGCCATGGCACGACTGCGCAGCAAGAGAACACGGTTCGCGGCGATCGCCGGTGTCGCGGCGGCCGCCCTGGCCGGCGGACTCACCGCGATCCCCGCCCAGGCCGCCCCCGTCGAGGGCACGGTGCTCGCCGCCGGCTCCCCCACCGCGGTCAAGGACAGTTACATCGTGACGCTGAAGAAGGCCGCCGGGTTCAAGGCGTCCTCGGACGCGGGCAGGGGCCTGGTCGAGCGGTACGGCGGCAGCGTGCGGAAGACGTTCGGCAGCGCGCTGAACGGCTACACCGCCACCCTCTCCGCCGCCGAGGCCGGCCGTCTGGCCGCCGACCCCGCGGTCGCCTCCGTCGAGCAGAACCAGCGGGTGAGCGTCGCCGCCACGCAGTCCAACGCACCGTGGGGCCTGGACCGCATCGACCAGGCCTCGCTCCCGCTGTCCGGCACCTACACCTACCCGGACAGCGCGGGCAGCGGTGTCACGGCCTATGTCATCGACACCGGCGTGCGCATAACCCACCAGCAGATCAGCGGTCGTGCCAGCTATGGTTACGACGCCGTGGACGGCGACACCACCGCCTCCGACGGCAACGGCCACGGCACCCATGTGGCCACCACCATCGCCGGATCCACCTACGGAGTGGCCAAGAAGGCGAAGATCGTCGCCGTCCGGGTGCTGGACAACAACGGGTCCGGGACCACCGCCGGGGTCATCGCCGGCATCGACTGGGTGACCAAGAACCACTCCGGCCCCTCGGTCGCCAACCTGTCGCTCGGCGGCGGCGCGTCCACCACCCTGGACACGGCGGTGCGCAACTCCATCGCGAGCGGCGTCACTTACGCGGTCGCCGCGGGCAACAGCAACGCCAACGCCTCCTCCTACTCCCCGGCCCGGGTCACCGAGGCCATCACCGTGGGCGCCACGACCAGTACGGACGCCAGGGCGAGCTACTCCAACTACGGCTCGGTGCTGGACATCTTCGCCCCGGGTTCCTCGATCACGGCCGGCTGGCACACCGGTGACACCGCGACCAGCACCATCTCCGGCACCTCGATGGCGACCCCGCACGTCGCCGGAGCTGCGGCGGTCTACCTGGCCGGCCACACCTCCGCCACCCCGGCCCAGGTCGCCTCGGCCCTGGTGAGCGGCGCGACCACCGGCAAGGTGACCGGCCCCGGCTCGGGGTCGCCGAACCGGCTGCTGAGGCTCGTGCCCTGACGGATCCCCGGCCGGGCGGTGACCGTGTCGTCCCCCGGACCCGAACCGCGGCGCCCCGGCGGCCGGCCTCCCGCCGGCCCCGGGGCGCACCGGTGCCGGTCAGCCCTCTTCGGCCGGAAGCACGTACGGCCGGGGCAGGTCCACCACGATCGCCTCCTGCGTGCCGCGGGCGACGACCACCGCCTCCTCGGCGTGGCCCGAGTCGTCCAGGAAGACGAACTCGGGTCGGCCACCGACCACATGGACCGCCGTCCCCGACTCCCCGGAATGGTGAACCGAGCCGTACGGATCGTCACCGTCGTCAAGGGCACGTCCTGCGCGTGGCCCCGGCATCCCGTCGACAAGGCGTCAAGTACCGGCCCGACCTTCGGTGTTCGCCGTCCGCAGGTCGCCCACGATCACATACGCCTCCCTGGCGGTCAGGCCGCCACGAGTCCCTCGGCGACGAACCTCTCCACGAACTCCCCCGCACGCCGGTCGAGATCGGCGTACTGCGCCTCTCGCTCGGCGCCCGTGACCGCTTCGCCGATCAGGAGGCTGCCCCCGGCGTCGACGCGCTGCGGGCGCTCCTCCGCGTCGGTGAGCAGGCCCACGGTGGAGCGGGAGAAGCCGCAGTAGTAGGCGATGCCTTCGCTCAGATTGGTCTCGAGGACGGTTTGCATCCCCTCCGCGACGGGATCGTCGGCGGTGGCGCCGGCGAGGCCCAGCCACAACACGCGCTTGCCGGCGAGGCGGGGCTTGCTGCGGCCGTAGGCGAACCCGTAGTTCCACACGCGGTCGATCCAGCCCTTGAGGATGGCGGGCACGCTCTGCCAGTACACCGGGAAGACGGCGACGAGGACATCGGCGTCGAGGATGCGCCGCATATGGGCGTGCGCTTCGTCCGAGTACGCCTTCTCCCTGTTGCCCCAGTCCGGCTGGTCCGACGTGTTCATCCGTGGGTCGAACCCCTCGGCGTGCAGGTCGAGCAGGTCGATGCGGTATCCGGCGGCTTCGAGCCGGGCGGCGGCACGGCGGGCCGTGTGCGCGGTGAGGGAATCGGTGCGGTGGTGTGCGACGACCACGAGGGCTGTCCCGGCATGGCTGTCGTGCTGTGTCACGGTGTCTCCCGGCTGGTCTCGGTCGATTCGGTGAATCCAGTACAGCCACAGCGGCGTGGATGATCCATGGGAGAAACGGTCCGATGCATAGGAGATCGTCTACGATGCGTCCCGTGGATCCTTTGAGTTCGCTGCTGAGCGGTATCCGGGCCGAGGGCTCGGTCGTCAGCCACGCCGTACTGACGAGGCCCTGGACCATCCGCTTCACCGACGACGCGCCACTCACCATGGTCAGCGTGCTGCGCGGCGGGGGCACCCTGCTGCTGCCCGACGGCACCGGGCGAACGGTCGGCGCGGGCGACACGGCCATCGTGCGCGGCCCCGCACCGTTCCGTCTCACGGACCGTCCCACCACTGTCCACGGTCCCGATGCCGCGTACGAGATCGCCTGCTTCGCCACGGACGCCGAGCGCGCCGCCCAGGAACTCGGCGGTATCCACTGGGGCGACGACTCGGAGGAGGCGACCGCGCTGATCGTGGGCGCCTACCGCGCCTCGGGTCGCCGCCACGAGCGGCTCCTGCGCGCCCTGCCGCCCGTCCTGGTGATCGAGGAGGACGCCGAGGTCTGTGCCTGGCTGGAGACGGCCGCCGCCGACGCCGCCCGGCTCTCGGCCGGTTCCCAGGCGCTGATGGACCGGCTCCTCGACTGGGCCCTGGTGTGCACGTTGCGCAGCTGGTTCGACCGAGCCGGCGCCGACGCGCCCAGCTGGTACCGGGGCCTCACCGACCCGGTCCTCGCCCCCGCCCTGCAGGCCTTCCACGACCGGCCCGCCGAGGCCTGGACGGTGGCGTCGCTGGCCGCTCGAGCCGGCGTCTCCCGGGCGCTGTTCGCCAAGCGCTTCACCAAGCTGATGGGCCGCCCGCCGTTCGCCTACCTCACGGAATGCCGCATGGACGAGGCCGAGGCGCTTCTGACCGACACCGACCTCAGCATCGCCCAGATCGGAAGGTCCGTCGGCTATGCCGACGCTTTCGGCTTCAGTGCCGCGTTCAAACGCCACACGGGCCTGAGCCCCAGCACGTTCCGCGCCGCGGCGGCCTGAGCCGCTGTCCGGCGACCGCGTGGTCACCGGTGGGCGCCGGCGTGCCGTCCGCGGTCGGCACGGCGTCCCGCGGGCACAGCCTCGCTCGGCTCCACGGCCCGGACATCGTCGGGCAGGGCCTGGTGAAACAGGACGGCGTAGTGACGACCTGCGTGCCCTGGCGGCTCCCACGGCATGTCAGCGGGCTGCCGCAGCTGCCGTGGGGGAAGGGCGGCCCTCCCCCTGACGGCCGCTCCCCGTGGTGCGGTGTCAACGGGCCGCGCGCCAGGCCGCCTCGTCGAAGTCGGCGGTCAGGCCGCCCCCGGTGAGGTCCCAGGCCCACATGCCGACGAACGCGCCGGTGAAGCCCAGGGCCCGGATCCGGCCGTCCTCGAATTCCTCGGCGTGCTCGTCGGACAGGACGGTGGCGTCGAGGGGCGGTCCGAGGGGGTGCCAGTCGTCTCCGGTGGCGTAGCGGAAACGCAGGACGGGCCCTCGCAGGTCGAGGCCGAGGCGCAGGCGGCGGACCTCACCGAGTGGTACTCCGCCGGCTTCGTCCACGCTCAGCGCGCCGCGGTCGCAGCCGGCCGCGCGCAGCACCGCCCGCCCTTCGTCGTCCGCCGTGACGTGCAGGAAGTACCAGTTGCGCGTGTTGTAGTACGCGGTGATCCCGGCCAGGTGCTGGAAGGACCGCGGCCGGTACTCCACCGTCGCCTCGAAGGAACCGTCCGCGGAGGTCACCCGGCGGCCCACCAGGCTGGGACCGGTCAGGCTCTGCGGGGAGCGGCCGCCGTGCAGCCGCAGATGGGACGGGCGGGCCGTGAGGGAGACCCAGTCGGGAGTCGCGGGGCGCCGCAGTGTGGACCACTGCGGCCCGAGCACCGGCCGGTCGAAACCGTCCGCCCCGTCCGCCCCGTCCGCGCTGTCGGCCTCGGTCCGCGTCGTCCCGCTGTCGTGGGCCGGCGGTCCGGGGGCGGGAACCTCCAGGGCGGGCAGGCCGGTGGGGACGCGCGGCCATCCGTCGTCGGTCCAGGTGACGGACGCCAGCGCGGTCTCACGGCCGAGCACGCAAGGGCCCCGGCGGCCGTGGGGCCGCGCGACGAGGTACGCCAGGTGCCAGCGGCCCCCGCCCGTCTCGACCAGGCTGCCGTGCCCGGCCTTCTGCAGGGCCAGGTCCGGGCGGTTCCGGGCGGTGATCAGCGGGCCGTGCGGGTCGCGTTCGTACGGGCCGGTCAGCCTGCGGGAGCGGGCGACGGTGACCTGGTGGTCGTAGCCCGTGCCGCCGTCCGCGGTCAGCAGGTAGTACCAGCCGGCTCGCCGGTAGAGGTTGGGACCCTCGATCCAGCCGGCCTGCGGCGGCAGCACGATCCGCACCGGGTCTCCGACCAGACGGCGCGCGGACCGGTCGTAACGGGTCGCCTCCAGACCGGCCGAGCCGCCGTGACCGGGCCGCCAGTCGTGCACCAGGTTCAGCAGCCAGCTCTCGGCGCCGTCGTGGAAGAGGGACGCGTCGAAGCCCCGCGCGTGCAGCGGCACGGGATCGGACCAGGGACCGTGGATCGACGGCGCCGTGGTGAGCTGGTTGGGACAGTCGGTGAAGCCTCCCGCATAGGTGGAGACGTTGCCGTAGACCAGGTGGAACAGCCCGTCCGCGTAGGAGAGGTTCGGTGCCCACACTCCCCCGGAGTCCGGGCAGCCGGTGAGATCGAGCAGACGCGTGGTGTCCAGGGCCCCGCCCAGCGGCCGCCAGTTCACGAGGTCGCGGGAGTGGTGCAGCCGTACGCCGGGGTGCCACTCGAACGTCGAGGTCGCCAGGTAGAAGTCGTCACCCACGCGCAGCGCGGACGGATCCGGGTGCGAACCCGGAAGGACCGGATTCCGGATGATCTGGGCAGCTGGTTGCCGCATGCGCCTCGTGTGCCTTTCGAACCCTGGACGACCGCACCGTAAAAGCACGAACCGTAATGTCGAACACGCTTGCGTGCAATGGGGCGTGGGCAGCGGCTCCGGCTCGTCCGCGCGGGTGGGGCGGCGCGCATCGTTCCGCCCGGCGGGCGACGGTGCCCCGGAACCACCGAAGGCCTCGTTCCCCTGCGGGACGAGGAGGTGACGCCGGCTGACGACCGGGCCCGGTCCCGTCGGTGGGACACGAGCCGGTCCCGGGGTCCGGCCGGCGGCCGGGGGCCTTGGCGGAGGCGGCGGTGCCGGCGCGGTGGTCACGGCCTCGACGTCCACCAGGAGTCGTGCTCCGGGATGAGCGCGGCCGGGGTGGTGGAGGGCCGGTTCACCGTGATGCCGGTCCGGGCGCAGGGGGTCGTGCCGGAAGTCCCGGCACCGGTGGCGGACTTCCGGGTGCGGCCGAACACCTCCCGCCGCTCCATGTCGCCGGACGTGCCGGTCGCGCGGAGGACCGGCTTCACCGCTCGTCCGGGGACCGCTCATGTCGATCTTGTGCAGCTTTGCAGTCGACGGCATGGAACCCGGACGAGGCCGCCCATCTCGCCACGCAGCACCTGTCGACTTCGTGATAGCACGGAGTGACCAGACAGAGAGGGCCTACGACGTCATGGGCATCTTCAGCCGCCGCCAGACAGACGTGATCGAGCCGACGCCGGCTGCCGGTGCCGGCGTGCCCGCAGCGAGGACCTCGTCCACCGGTGTCGCGCTGGATCCGAAGCTGCGGGCGCTGACCGGACGGTGGACCATCGACCGCCCGCACAGCCGCATCGGATTCTCCGTCCGGCACGCGATGGTGACGACGGTGCGGGGCGCTTTCAACGACTACGACAGCACTCTGTACTTCGACGGAGCGCGGCCCTCCGAGTCGCGTGCCGAGCTCGTCATCCGGGTCGCCAGCGTCGACACGGGCGTGGAACAGAGGGACGCGCACCTCACCGGCCCCGACTTCTTCGACGTGCGGCGCCACCCGGAAATGGTGTTCCGCAGCACCTCCACCGTCCACGAGGGCGGGGAGAGCTTCCGCATGACGGGAGAGCTGACCATCCGCGGCGTCACCCGGCCCGTCGACCTGCAACTCGACTACCTCGGCTCGGTCCTGGATCCGTTCGGGTACGAGCGGGCCGGCTTCGACGGCACCACCACCATCGACCGCACGGAATGGGGCCTGGCCTACAACCAGCGCCTCAAGAACGGCGGCGCCATGGTGAGCGAGAAGGTCCGGTTGCAGTTCGACATCTCCGCGATCCGGGTCACGACGTAACCGCCTGACGGACGTCTTCGCCTTCCGGGAAGCGCTCGCGTCTCTGTGGACGGCCACCGGCCGCGGTGGAACGCACGGTCCACGTCCCCGGCCGGCCCGGCGTACGGCCGCGCCGCCACCCGGAGATGCGCCGAACCGAGCCGCCCGGCGGTGGCGGCGGTCGAACCCCGGCACGTCTCGTCCGCCACCCGGTCGGTGACGTACCGGCAGCGGTGGCCGACCGAAGCGCAGCCGGGCGGACGACGTCCCGACCCCGGCCGCACCTCCCCTTCCGCCCCGTCCCCTCCTCTCGCTCCGGCCGGAGACGGGGGCGGAAGCGGCTGCGCCGGGGACGTCGGCGCCCCGAGCACGCCGGAACCGCTCGACCGCTCGGTGGCCTGCACACAGGCACGGGACCGGCGGAAGGAGAAGACTGTCCCTCAAACGCAGGCACCGATGAGAAGCTCGGACCATGACCAGTGACCATCGCGCAGGACCGCCCCGCTCGGGAAGCGAACGCGACATGCTGCGGGCCTTCCTCGACCACCACCGCGCGACCCTCGCCATGAAGTGCGAAGGGCTCACCGACGAGGAACTGCGGCAGCGGTCGATGCCGCCGTCGGCGCTTTCGCTGCTCGGTCTGGTGCGGCACATGGCGGAGGTGGAGCGTGCCTGGTTCCGCCGGGTGTTCGAAGACAACGACGCACCCATGGTCTGGTCCGACGAGATCGACTTCCAGGCGGCGTACGACGCGAGCGCGTCGACCAGGGACGAGGCGTTCGCGGCCTGGGAGGCCGAGGTGGAGGACTCACGCCGTATCGAGCGGGAGGCGGAGTCCCTGGACCGGACCGGATACCAGCCACGATGGGGCGAGGAGGTGTCGCTGCGCATGGTGATGATGCACGTGCTCCTGGAGTACGGCCGTCACAACGGGCACGCCGACTTCCTGCGTGAGGGTGTCGACGGGACCGTGGGCGCCTGAGTCCGCAGGAGTCACCTGTCCCCGCATGCTCGTCCGGTCCGGGAGAGCATCCGCTCGCCGCCCGGCTCGCCCGGGAGGTGCCGTTCGGATCCGCCGTGCTCGAGGGCTTCGGACAGCACGGCCCCGCCCGAGGCGTGTGGGCACCGCCGGCCGGCGGGCCTCGCCCGTGGACAGACCTGTGACGCCCCCGCTGCCGTGGCCGGGCCCGTGGGCGACGAGACCCCGACGTGAGCCCCGTGCGCTCGTGCGCCGCATCCCCCGCCCTGAACCCGCTCGTTCGGGGTACCCGCGCCGTCATCGGACAGCGCCGGGCGCATGACCGGGCCCGGCCTGCAGGAACCCGGAGAGAGGGGAGGTGACCTCCGTGTCGAGCATGCAGTCGCACCATGCCGGATCCGTTCCGGACACCGACCGCTCCGGCCAGGAGCCGGTGAGCGAGCTGGTGCAACGGGCCTCGCAACAGCTCACCGAGCTGGTGCGCGGTGAACTGCGCCTGGCCCAGGCGGAGATGAAGCAGAAGGGCAAGCGCTACGGCAAGGGTGGTGGCTTGTTCGGCGGTGCCGGCGTCGTCGGTTTCCTCATGGCGCAGGCACTGGTCGCCAGCGTGATCGCCGCACTGGCGGTGGCGCTGCCGGTGTGGGCGGCCGGACTGATCGTCACAGGGGTGCTGGGTGTGATCGCCGCGGTGCTGGTCATGAGTGGAAAGAAGCAGGTCGACCAAGCCGCGCCGCCCACGCCCGAGCAGACGGTCGAGAGCGTGAAGGCCGACGTGGCCGAGATCAAGGAGAGTGCGCACCGATGACCCAGCCGCCCCACGACGAGCCCACCGCCTCCAGTCCTCAGGAACTGCGCGAGCAGGTCGAGCGGACCCGCACCGAGCTCGGGAAGACGGTCGAGGCGCTCGCGGCGAAGACCGATGTCAAGGCGCGCGCCCAGGAGAAGGCCGCCGAGGTCAGGGAGCAGGCCGCGGCGAAGGCCGGCGAACTGAAGGGACAGGCCTCGCTCAAGGGCGGGGAGCTGAAGGAGAAGGCCGCCGGCCTGGCTCGACAGGCGCAGGACAGGCTGCCCGACCCGGTCAAGGACAGGGCTGCCCAGGCCGCCGGGCAGGCCCGGGCGAAGGCGGCCCGGGCCGGTCGGATGTGGCAGGACAAGGCGCCCGAGCCGGTGCGGCAGAGGACCGCCCAGGGGGCGCGACTGGCGCGTGACAACCGCAAGGCGCTGCTGACGGCAGCGGGCGCGGCGGTCGTGGTGTGGCTGGCTTGCCGCCGCCGGAAGGGATGAGCCGGGTGGAGGCACCGGAGATCGCCCACAGGCCGGCCCTGCGCTCGGTGCCGTCGGTGGCACGGCCGCGGGAACGTCCCGGCAGGCGTGGGGGACGTCCGGCCGTGCCGAGGGCGTCCCGGAGACCACCGGCGGAGCACGCTCCCGGCGCGAGGTCCTCCTCGCCGCCACGCTCCACGGCGCAGCCTTCGCCGGCTCCGACGCCTGACCGGAACCTGCCCGGCTGACGGGCGGGAGGAGGCGGGAGGGCCGGCGGAACACGAACACCGGCCCTCCCGTCTCCCGACCAGACACTCCTACGAAGGACCGTTCACCGTCATGTCCGATCAGCATGCGGCCGCCACGCTGACCGCTGCAGCAGTCATCGCCACGATCCTGGTCGCCCGGGCAGTCGTCCTCCGCCAGGACGGTCGAAGGCGTGACGCCCGCGAAGCGCACCTGGCGCGCGGTCGCACCGCACCGTGCGCCGACGAGAACGAGAGCGCGTCTTCTCCTGCGGCCGCCCTCCGGGACGCCGCCTCCTGCGCCGTGCGAGAGGCTGAACAGCACGTCCACGCCTGCTGGCAGCAGTTCCGAACACAGGCCAATCCGCCCGAGTGACCTGCGTGGGAGAGGCGAAGCGGGCCGCGGAACCGGCTTCGGCAACGCGCCGCCGTGATGTCCCGGGCGGTCACCGAGCGGTCGGCCCGCTTCGTCACCCTCGACGGCGTCGCACCCCGTGGAGACGGGCGGGGCCCGCCGTCGCACCACAAGCTCCGCACGCCGCAGCCGGAAATCCACCACTTCGGGATCACCGCAGGGCCGCACCCGCGCACGCGCACCTCCCGCGCGAACCGGCCGCGCACCAAGCCCTCGGCACGCCCTGACGGCGCCGCACGAGGAGCCGGGCATGGTGCGGTCGCACCACGGCGTCACGCTCGGGGATGACCCGGCGGCAGCGCACGGCCGGCCGCGTTCCTCAGCCTGCACGTCCTCGACCCGGGCACGCGCACTGACGTCGCGCTCTCCAGGCCGCCGTCAACCGCGCGCGTGAGCAGGGCGGTCCGGGGGTGCCGTTCACGCACCGCGTGCCCGGCCGGGAGGACCGTGAGGTGAAGGCCGGGGGGATCGGCCCCGCTCGCCGGGCCTCCGTCCCCGTGGTCGGAGTCTCAGTCGGATCCGGCCGGCTCTTCCCCGTTCTTCCGCGTCCGCCTTTCTTCCTTCTGCGCTTTCCCCTGGCCCCTCGCAGCCGTTTCGGACTTGCCGGGCCGTTCGCCGGAGACCTTCGCCCCGCTCAGCCCCTCCGTGCCGGAGGGGTGCGTGGTCAGGCCGCCCTCGGTACCGTCCGGCCGCGAGCGGGGCGTTGAGGCTCCGGTGCCGTGCGCGGCTGTGCCGGTGGCCGGGTCCCGGACCGGGTCGGCCGGGGCGGAGCGGGGGCTTCGCCCCGCAACGGCGTCACGGGACGGTTCGGCCGGGGTACCGGGGGCGGAGGACGACGGAGCCGCGGATGCCGCGTCGTCCCTTTCGGCGGCGGTGTGCGGTGGGCCGGCCGGCGCGGAGGGGCGGTCGGCGGCCCGTGTCCCCTTCTCGCCGCCTCCCTGGTGTGAGGGGCCGTCGGGGAGGGCGAGGGCGGTGGTCAACACGGCGGCGAGCGCGGCGGTTCCACCCACGACGAGGGTGCGGCGCCGCGCGGCACTGGCTTTCGGCCCGGTCGCGCCGCCGGTGGGCGACGGCCTCGGGTGCGTGGGCCCGGCGTCCCGCACCGGCCCCCGGCTCGGCGCGACGCTCGTGGCACGGGGCGCGGAGGGGACGACGGACACGGAATCCGCCGTGCCGGCGAGGGCGGCCAGCAGCCGGGCGCACTCGTGTGCCGTGGGGCGTTCCGACTCGTCCAGGGCGGTCATGCTCCGCAGCAGGGCCGCGAAGTCCTTCGGCAGGGAGTCGGGCAGTACGGGCAGGCGATGGAGCCGTGCGATCGCGGCCTCGAGGGGGCCTCCGTCGTATTCGAGCCTGCCGGTGAGGCACTCGAGGAGCACGAGACCGAGGGCGTAGATGTCGGCGGGCAGGCCGACGGACCGGCCGAGCACCTGCTCGGGGGACAGGTACGCGGCGGTGCCGATGAGTGTGCCGGTGGCGGTACGGGTGGTGGCGTCGAGCAGTCGGGAGATGCCGAAGTCGGTCAGGTGGGGGTGCCCGGATGCGTCCAGGATGATGTTGGACGGCTTCACATCGCGGTGAACGATCTCCGCCTCGTGCGCGTGGGCCAGGGCCTCGGCGAGGCCGGCGCCGAGTGCGGCTGTCTCTTCGGGGGGCAGGGGGCCTCCGGCGATGCGGCCTTTCAGCGTGGGGCCTTCGATCAGTTGCATGACCAGGTAGGCGCGGCCCTTGTGCCTTCCGGCGTCATAGGCGGTGACCAGCCCGGGATGCTGCAGCCTGGCCAGGATGACCGCTTCGCTCCCGAAACGTTCCTCCATGTCGGTGTCGGCACCGGACCGGAAGACCTTGACGGCTACCGATCGCCTCAGACGCAGGTCGAAGCCGCGGTGGACGTCGGCGGCACCGCCCGAGCCGATGAGTGCGTCCAGACGGTACCGTCCGGCCAGCACCTCGGCGGAATACCAGGAGGTCAGCGACGAAGCCGACTCACGGAGCCTCATTCCATCTCCCACTGCTTCGAAGAGGTGTCCGTACGGACGCTCACTGCTGACGGGATTTCGCACGCACGTACCCGTGAGGGGTCGAGCCGTCCCAACGGGTCGGAGCCCGCCGGTCCGTGCGCCCGGGCCCTGGACCGACCGGCCGATGAAGCTCTTGCGGCCGGCATCGCCACCGGCCGCGGTTGTGAAGGCCTCGCCCGGTGTCCGCCGTCGGGACGACCCCGCTGCCACGCGGGAGGAAACCGCGGGAGAACCTTCATCCGGTGCTCCTCGCAACGGCGGCGGGCCGGAGGTGGGAGCAGTGGTCGTCGGTGGCCGCCTGGGGAATGCGCATCCTGTGCAGCAGGTCACGCGTGAGGCGATGGCCGTCGGTGGCGCGCCAGGTGACGCCGGGGTACCGGGAACGCAGATGCGACAGCGCCCTGGTGCCCAGTCCGCTGTCGCGGAACGAACCGTCGATGACCACGTCGGTGATCACGCCCTTGGCGCACTCCTCGCACGTCCGGTAGGTCACCTGGCCGACCACCTTGCGGATGTGGACCAGCAGCAGGCACTCCTCACTTGCCGCACCGGGCGCGGGCGACCGCACCAGCCCGACCGCGCGGTAGGCCAGGAGCCTGCGCCGCCACCGGCCCCTGCGCCGTCCGGCGCGCCGGTGCTTGCCTGCGTTCCTCCGCGGCGACACGACGGACCGCGGCTCCGACGGCCGACCGTGCGCGACGCCCCCGGCGGGTGTGTGATCGTGATGCATGGAGTAGCTGGTTCCCCATTGTGTGGGAGCGATGTCCGCATCTCCCCCGGCTGATCGGAACCGATCGGCGCACCCGGGGGAATGGAACCCGCGCCCTCGACCGCGAAGATCCCCTGCGCCACACAGCGGGACGCCACCCGGAAGGGGAGCGGAGTGACGCGGACGAAGCGAGGACGTCACCGGGTCCTGGACCATCGGTCCGAGGTCGGTCTCAGGGGACGGCAAGCCGCTGAGACGAGTCGCGTACGACGAGTTCGCACGCGACGGTCACACTTCCGTGGTCCTCGCCCGCGCGGCTGCCGAACAGCCGGTGAGCGGCTTGCCTGCCCAGTTCCTCGAGGCGCATGCTGACGCTGCTGAGGGGTGGGCGGGAGCCCAGGGTGAGAGCGTCCCAGTCGTCGAAGCCGACGATGCCGAGGTCGTCGGGGACCCTGCGGCCCAGTTCCCGGGCCGCTTCGACGGCACCGCGGTCATGCCCAGCACCGTCGACGGACGGCAGGCCCACAAGGACGACCCACTCGCCAACGACCAGGACTGGCACCTGGTCACCTGGTCACCTGGTCACCTGGCTCGGACTCGCCCGCGACGAGGACATGCCGCTGTCCTGACGCCGGACGACGACATGAGCCGGCGGGGCGGTGGCAGCCGAACGGTTCACGCCGACGGGCCTCCAGGCGCGGCCTCGCGGTCTCATCGCCGGTTCACAGGAAGGTCTTACGGAAAAGCAAGGATCATGGGCGAGTGTCGCGATCATGAACGCACACCGTCCCCGTACCCCCGCCGCCGAGCGCACCCGCCGCTGGTTCATGAACCGGTCGCTGCTGCTCGGCGGTGCCGCCGCCGTGGCGACCATGACCGGCTGTTCCGCCGGGTCGTCGGACGCGACCGGCTCCACGTCCGGTGCCGCTCGGAGCGGGATGCCGTCCGGTGGGCCCGGTGGCGCCGGGGGCATGGGCCCCGGCGCCACCGAGGTCGAGTACGCCGACTTCAAGGGCGTCACCACCGACGGGAAGGTCGTCGACGACCTCTTCTCGATCCACTCCACCGGTGTCTCGACGGACGCCGTGGTGAAGGCCGCGCAGGCGTTCCTGGACGGACTCAGCGCCAAGGTGCGCCGAGCGTCCGTGTTCGACGTGGACGACGACGAGTGGCTGGCCTGGAGCAACGTCGACGGCTACACACGCGAGGGCGCCCGCATGGGCGATCTGACCGAGAAGCAGCAGAGCCTCGGCTACGCCCTGCTCGGCGCGGCGCTGTCCGCCGACGGGCTGACCCGGACCCGCAACATCATGAAGCTCAACGCGTTCCTGGGCGACTACAACGGCGGCGGGAAGGAGACGCTGACCGAGGGGCACTACTACTTCACCTTCATGGGCACCCCCTCCACGACCAAGCCCTGGGGCTTCCAGTACGAGGGCCACCACCTGGCCGTCAACTACTTCGTCCTCGGCGACCAGGTCGTCATGTCCCCCACCTTCATGGGCTCGGAGCCGACCTCGGCCACCTACGACGGTGAGAAGATCACCCTCTTCAAGCCGGAGACCAAGGCCGGTCTGGCACTGCTGCGGTCCCTGACCTCGGCGCAGCGCAAGAAGGTGATGTCCGCCGACGAGAAGGGCGGCACCGACATGGTGGCCGGCGCCGGCCAGGACAACCTGGAGCTGGCCTACCAGGGCCTCGCCGCCAGGGAGTTCACCTCCGCCCAGCGCCGGAAACTGCTCGATCTGGTCGGCGTCTACGTCGGCTGCATGGACGACGGTCACGCCGCGGTGAAGATGAAGGAGGTGCAGGAGCACCTCGACGACACGTACTTCTACTGGATCGGCGAGACCGAGGACTCCTCCGCGTTCTACTACCGGGTGCACAGCCCGGTCGTGCTCATCGAGTACGACGCCCAGTCCCCGCTGGCCTACGGCGAGAACGCCCGGATGGGCGGCGGTGCCCCCAGCGGCCAGCCGTCCGGCATGCCGAGCGGCCAGCCCACCGGTATGCCCAGCGGCGGTCCGGGAGGCGGCATGGGCGGTACCCCCACCCAGCAGCACATCCACACCATCATCCGCACCCCCAACGGCGGTGACTACGGAGTGGACCTGCTCAAGCTCCACCTGGAGACCGACCACTGACGCGCGGCTCCCCCCTGCCTCACGTCCGGCCCGCGCTCTCCGTGGCGTAACGCCGCACCTGAGGGACGCGTGGTGACCGTGCCGGGGCACACACCGACGTGCAGGTCCCACAACTGGCCCACGAAGGTGGTGACCGGGGTCTTCGTCTCCACCCGAGAAGTAACGCACTCCCGCTTCCTGATGCTCCGACAGGTCCTGGAAAAAGCCCGGCTCGATGGACGCGGGCGCCCCGCGGTCCCGCTGGAAGGCGACCGCCCGGTCCCCCTCCACCACGCCGATGACCCGGCCGATGACGGCCTTGGCGGTGTCCTCGTCCGGGGTGCCGTGCACGACGACCACGAACCGGGCCTCGGAGGGGCCGAGGCCGAGGGAGAGGACGGTGCGGCCGCGTTCCGTCCGGAAGGTCGCCGGGGCGACACCGCCGGTGACCGGGTCCCGCAGTTCGACCGCCTTGCCGGTGGGCCGCAGCTTCACGTCGAGCGTGGTGCGTACGGCCCGCCGGTTGACGGCGTAGTACACGTCCGCGCCGTCGGTCGTGCGGTGGATCCGGCCGAGCGGGTCGTCGGCGTCGGTGCGACACCTGGACTCCCTGCTGGAGCATCACATGCTGCCGCTGCTGGGCAGCCGGCGGATGAGCACCTTCGATTCCGGGGTCGTCGAGGGCTTCATCCGGGCGATGGAAAGCGCCGGCGTCGGGCTGGCCGCCCAGGCCAACGCCTTCGACAAGCTCAAGGCCATCCTGCTGGACGCCCACCGCCTCGGCCTCTACGACGACCACCCCCTGACCGGCGTGAAACCGCCCCAGTACGACCCCAAGCGCGCGGTCATCCCCTCACCGCAGCAACTGCGGCAGATACGCGAGGCCGGCGACGACCGCTTCCGGCTGATCACCGACCTGATGAGCGGCTGCGGCATGCGCAACGGCGAGGCCGCCGCCGTCAACCTGCGCAACATCGTCGCCGACGACGTCTACCGCATCACCGAACAGGTCAACCAGACCACCGGCACGTATGCCCGCCTCAAACACAGCAAAACCGGCGAATACCGCGACGTCCCCCTGCCCGCCCGCGTCAAGCAGACCATCGAGCGGTACGCCGACACACACGGCACCACCGACGGCTACCTGCTACGCCACCCCCTCGACGCCTCAAAGCCGTTCCCGCACTACTACCTCAACAACCAATGGCAGCGGATCAAGAAAGCCCGCGAGACAGACATGCCCGAAGGAATGGTGCTCTACAGCTTCCGGCACTTCTTCGCCTCCAACTGCCTCACCCACAACATCCCCATCACCGACGTCGCCGAATGGATGGGCCACAAGAACATCGACGTCACCTTCAAGACCTACCGACACCTCATGCCCGGCGCCATCAGCACCGCCGCCACCCTCCTCAACCACGACTTGACTTCGCCCGACACTGCGGGCGTCGCGAACCAGTAGCGTCGACGCTTGATCGCGGGTGACGATGCCGACAAGCCGGTCCTCTTCGTCGAGTGCCGACAGCCGTTCCACGCGTCGCTCGGTCATCGCCCGGGCCGCTCGGAAGCACAGGCCCGGTCGGCGGCCATCCGGGCGGATCGACGGCTCACCGCGAAGAACCTCATGCGCAGGTTCTCCGGTGACATCTCCTCGTAGAGTCCCTCGAGTTGATCGTGGTCACCGGGCCGCACGGGGCGAATGCACACCGTCGTGCCGTCCGTGAGCAGTGCGTGAACGGGCGGTCGGCTGATCACGTCGTCCATCACGGGTCACCTCCGAGCCTCGCGACGCTTCAAGCGTCCAGCACTTCTCCATCGGGTGCCAGGGCTGTCCGGGACCGTCTGAGGGCCGATCGGCCCCAAGCCCCGCTTTGCCCGGATCGCGGGGCCTTCTCGACCAATACTGAGGTTCCCCCGCCACGCGGGAGGGATCGACCATGGTCTGGCTGTTCATCGTATTGAGGGTCATGACGGCCTTCACGTCGGGAAAGGCGCGCCGGATCCACCACAGCGTGCGGACCGGGCACCAGGCCGGTCGGACCTCACGAAGGGCCGGCCAGCCCTCGCGCGGCCGCCGCGCACCGGCTATGCCGGAATGAGGCGAGGGGGCACTTCCTCCTCGGCCTCGGGCCCGATCAACCCGGGCCAGGTAGGTGACCAGGGAGTACAGAATGTCCGAGAAGCAACCATGCCGACGAACGGGAACCGCTCTGCTCCCCTTCGTGACAGCTTCCGCAACGCTGGCGTTCTACACGCTGCAGTGCCGGCCGAGGCTGCTCACCTGGGGTGCGACGCAGGACGAAACCGCTCGCGCGTACCCCGGCGACGAACTGGTGCCCGACCCCGACGGCAGCTCGACGATGGCCACCGACCTTCCGGCACCACCCGAGCAGGTCTGGCCCTGGCTGGCGCAGATGGGGTACGACCGCGGAGGCTGGTACAGCTGGGACTGGCTGGACCGCTATGGGCACCCCAGCGCGGACCGCGTCGCGCCCGAGTGGCGGAAGCTGGAGGAAGGTCAACGCCTCAAGGCATCGCGGGACGGAAGGTTCTGGTTCACCGTGGCGCTGCTGGAGCCGAACCGGACTCTGGTGCTTCGCTCGGACCTGAACCTCTCCGGAGGGCGGTCCTTCGACCCGCGGACCAAGCCCCTGCCACAGGCGCGGCTGGACGGAATCTGGGCCTTCCACCTGCGACCGGCCCCCTTCGGTGAGACACGTCTGGTGGTCCGCACGCGCGGTCAAGGCCACCCCCGATGGCTCACCCGGCCTTTCGACCTGGTGTTCGGTGAACCCGCGCACTTCATCATGCAGACCCGCCAGTTCCACAATCTGCGCGCCCGGGTCGGCGCGGAAGGCATGACCCCGTAGTGCCACGGCCTCGTCCCGGTCCACCAGCACGGCCGGTCGGCCGTTAGTTGATCCACGGCGTCACCGAACCGCGAGAGGACCGAGGACAACTGCCGCACCGCCACAGGTCCCTGTTACTCGAAGGAGTCCGCCCGCAAGTTCTCCAGATGCCGCAGCAGCGTGCCGTCGACGCTGACGCGCCGCTCCGGACGCACAGCCGCGGACACCGGCTCGGGCAGCAGGACCCGCAGATAACCGACGCGGCTCATGCCGACGAGCACCCCGTCACGAGGGCACCGGGATCGCCCTCCAGGCCGGAGGAAAGCACGATCGTGTCCACGCACGACTGGACCAGGGCAATGGAGTCGTACGCCTTTCCCCTTGCGCACTCGACGGGCCGGAGCGCTGTTCAGCACTCGATCCACCCGGCGCCGGCCCGCTCCGGAGCAAGGACGAGCGCGACCTCTCCGAAGGATCCGCCTACGCTCCACTGCACGGCCGCGCAGCGACAAGGAGGTGCTCGCGGCACTTCGTACGCTGATCACCGATGCACTCGCCGGCACGGCCGAGGACATGCCGGAGGAGGGCTGTCCACTTCCCGAGGACCTGGGGGCCACGGTCGCTATCGGCTACGACGACCAAGGAGTGCTGCACTCTCTGTACGGGTCACAGGTCCGAGACAGTCGGCGTCGCACGGACCACCACGATCACCACCAGGGAGGCCGCGTCACCCCTCCGTCCCAAGGTCTGCGACACCGGCGTCACGCTCCGACGGCCGCCCGCGCGTGGTCGACGTGACCGCGGCCCCCGGCTGGAAACCCGCCGAGGTGCTGCGGCTGGCGGCCACGGTGGACCAGTACTCGCCGCACGTCCCTGGCCCACTCCATCGTCGACGCGGCCCGTGAGCGCGGACTGGAGCCGTCGATGGCGACAGGGGTGTGGGAGGAGGCCGGCCGGGGCGCGTACGGCGTGGTCGAGGGCCGCAGGACGACCGTGGGCCGTCCGGAGCCCGCAGCGGTGGTCCCGGACTGGGCGCGGGCCGCGGAGAACCGGGCGCTGCTGGACGGCGCCGCCGTCGCCTGGCTCACCGTCGGCGGTGTTCCCACGGGAGCCGTCAGGTTTCGGCACGGGGATCACCCCCGGTGGTTCAGTAGTGGGGTACGACGGCCACGGGGCAGACCGCCTGCTGGATCACGGCGTGGGTCACCGGGCCGGTACGCGCAATCCTCGGGCGGTCGGTGAGCCGGTGTCCGACGACCAGCAATTCCGCGCCGGACGCCGCCTTCAGCAAGGCCCCGGAGGGCTTGCCCTCCACCACCGTCTCGAGAACATCGACGTCGGAGTACTTGTCGCCCCACGGCTGGAGCACGGCGGCGAGGAACCGCAGCCACTCCTCGGCCCGCTCCCGATCGCTCACCAGACCGATCTCGCCGGGACCCAGGGTGAGCAGGTCGGGGGCACGCCAGGCGTGCAGAACCCTCAGCCGCGCGTGGCGCACGCGGGCCGCCTCGAAGGCGAACTCGATCACCTCGTCGCACGGTTCCGTGACGTCGACACCGACAACCACGTCCCGTCGGCCGCCGCCGGCCACTTCCTGCGTCTCACCAGCCGTGCCGTCGGCCCGCACGAGGACGACGGCCCCGGTGGCCCTCGCCACGACCTCGAGAGCGACCGACCCCACGAGCAGTCCGGTGATACCGCCCAGCCCGCGCGAGCCCAGCACCAGCAGCTCGGCGCCAGCCGACGCCTTCACCAGGGCGGCGGACGCCGGCCCCTCGACCTGCTCGTCGTACACCCGCACGTCGGGGCACGCCGTGCGAACGCGTTCCTCCGCCTGTCGCAGGACACACCGGGCCCGGTGCCGCTCAGCCGCGTAGGAGGTCTCCGCCCCACCCTGGCGCGGGTGCCAGTTCCGCACATGCAGCAGTCGAAGTGGCCGTCCGCGGCGGACGGCCTCACAAGCCGCCCACTCGGCGGCGGCGAGACTCTCGGGTGAACCGTCGACCCCGACGGCAACAGGTGAAAGCATGACGCGCACCTCCAGAAGACCTCCCCATTCATCAGTGTCACGCGGGGGCGGTGTCCGGGACAGGGCCACCGGGTCCATCCGGAGGGCCATCAGGCCCATGTCTCCGACCGGCTGACGGGACAGCCATTCGGACCGTGCGGTACGACTGCCACCGGGCCCTGTGCGCGGTTCGGCAGGGCGTGGCTCGTCCGGCCGGGTTGAAGGCTGAAGCAGCCCCGGTGTTGTCGGGCGCCGACGATCACGAGATCGCCGGCGGCCGACCGGAGCGTGAGCACCTTGCTACCGGGCCTTCGACCATCACGCGACGGACCCGGACAGCCCTCGGGGCGGCGGTCTCGGGTCGACCGCTGCCCCGAGGGCTGTCCGATGGCGGTCGAGCAGTTCGCCGAGGATCCCGGCCGATGGCCTGCGGCATCGGCTCGCCGATGAAGTCACCGTCACGGTCGGCGAACAGGCCGTAGTCCCACAGGGCGGAGACGTCCTCAGCGTGTCGGTTCCGGGGGTGCCGGACAGCTCCTCGACGCGGTGCGGCAGCAGCGAACTGCGCATGGTGGGGTGAAGGACTCCCCCTGCACCTCCACCCCCGTTGCCGTTGACGACGGTGGAGCGGCCGGCTGTCCGCGCATGCTAGCCAGCCCGGCCGGCGGAAAGGCGGGCATCCACTGCGACGACACCGTCGACACCCTGGCACAGGCCCACGATCACCGGGATGAGACGCGGTTCCGGGACGTGTCCCCGAAGGGTGACGACCCCGTCTCGGGCCTCGATGGCGACGGTGCCCTCATCCAGGCCGAGGATGCGCCCCAGGACCTCCTGCTCGACCTCGCCGCGGATCTCGGCGTCCGAGCGGATGAAGGCGTCGAGCAGGTCGCTGCGGGTGACGATGCCGGTGAGGAGCCCGTCGTCGCCGACCACCGGCAGCTGCTTGACGTGCCTCCTGCGGAGTTCCCGCGCGGCCTGGGGGATCGTCCAGTCGGCGCGGGCGGTGAAGACGGGGCTGCTCATGAGCTCGCCTGCGGTCCGTGCCCGGGCCTTGCTCCAGGCGTGCTCGTCGGTCCCGTCCTGCCCCTGCGGATCAGGCGTGCCGGTCTCGTGCCGCAGCACGTCGGACGCGGACACGACGCCGACAGGGGCGCCGTCGTCGTCGACGACCGGTGCCGCGACGATGTCGTTCGCGTCCAGCAGGGTGGCGGCCTCCTGGAGTGGTGTGGTGGGGCGGAGGGCGACGACCTCCTCGGTCATCACGTCTCCGACCGTGCGGCGGTGCAGCATGACGTCGGTCTCCTCCGCATCACGACGGGGCGTCCGCGGTCGGACCGCCCGGGCGGACCACGTGCGGTGCGTCGACTCGTGCACGCCGTCTTCCCTACCCATGACAACACCGCGCTGCTCAGGCGACCAGTGACGTTCGGCCTGGCAGGGAGGGCCGACGGTCCCGCGGCCAGGGGTGCGACATTGTGCGCGAGACGCTGCCGACGTCGGGCAGTCGCGAACGCCGCACCGGATGCGGCTCATCGCGTGGTGCGTGCGCCCGTGATCTCGCGTCCGGTGACCAGCTCGGCCTCGATGCGTACGAAGACCCCGTCACGTACGGGCATCCAGGAATGCGGGCCGGTCTGCGAGAGCCGTTCGTGCTCCGCGACGTCGGTCACCACGGAGGCCCGGCCGGTGACGATCACGCTCCAGCCGGATCGGGTCGCCGCGGTGAACTCGTCCGCCTCGAAGGCGACCACGACACCGTCGACGGCGCGTACGAGATCGGAGCCGGCCGAGGTGCAGAGCAGAACGGAGGCATCCTCGCCCAGGGAGAAACTGACCGGGAGGACTGCGGGCAGCGCCTGCCGGGTGTACACGACCCGGCCGACCGGCACCTTGGCCAGCAGGCGAAGGCACTCCTGCCGGTCGAGAATGCGAAAGGCGTCGTTCTCGAGCATCAGGCCATCATCAGTGTGGCCGCCCTGTGGCGAGTAGGGCCGGTCGGCCCCACTTCCGTCCACCGCCCGGCGGCAGACGCCCGCAGCCGCCGTTCTGCTGGCCAGTCACGACGAGGGCTGTCCGGGCGGAGGTGGCTTTCATCAGCGCCTGCGCGGACGCACGCCCTACCCCGCGGGCATCGACAGCCACCCGCGGGGACGACTCCCGTGTCGCTGCGGTGTCCGCACGTCCGTGCAGCCGGCCATCGGCTGGTCGATCCGAGCAGCAGGCCGGCAGCCCGGTCCAGGCCCAAGAAAGTAGTTGAGGCCTCCGCCGTCCCAGCGGCGCACACGGCGGCTCACGACGGCACGTTGACTCCGTAAAGGGTGCGCCCGCCGACCAGCTCCCGACCGGTGACCAGTTCCGGCTCGATGCGCACGAAGACCTCCACGGGCCAGGGCACCCAGGACCGGGGCCCGGTGCGGACCAAGTGCTCGTGCTCGTCGGGGTCGGTCACCACCGAGGCGGAGCCGGTGACGACGACGCTCCAGCCGGAACGCGCCGCGACGTCGACCTCGTCGGCCTCGAAGGCGACCACGGCGCCGTCGACGGCGCGGACAAGCTCCGAGGAGGCCGATGTGCGCAGCAGCACGGCACCGCTCTCCTCCAGGAGGAAGTTGACCGGCAGGACGGCGGGCAGCGCGTCGCGCGTGTGCACGATGCGGCCCACGGTCGCCTCGGTCAGCCGGCGCAGGCTCTCCTGCCGGTTCAGTTCGCGGAATCCGTCATTGCGGTACATCAGCCGGTCGTCTTCCCGTGTGTCGTCCGGTGCTGCCTTCCATCTTTCACGCGTGTGGCGGCCGGCAATGAGGGCCGACCGTCCCCGGTCGGCCGCGGAACGGCCCTCGCCCCGACGGGACTTGGTGCCGTCTTCGGATCGCACCGACCTCGCGCCGTGGTCCGTCCGGCACGGTCTTCATCGCGCCGGTTCCTGCGGCTGACGGCCGACTGGTCCACCGGCCATGTCGCCGAGCGCGCCCCGGCGCCCACGCCCTCGGCTCGTACGCGGTCGTGACCGTGCCCCCGACACCCGGTCTCCCGGTGTCGGGGGCACGGCGAACCGTACCGCGGCACCTGTTCACCGGTGCGACATGGCGCCGAGTTCCCTCGCCACGCCCGCCGCCCAGTTCTCGATCGCGGCGAAGTCGCGGAAGTCACCGCCCTTGCCGTTGCGAAGGATCATGCGGGCGATGCGGCCTTGCGCGCCTTCGGTGAGGCAACCGCCGAAGGTGACATGCGCACGGGCGTCGAGCTTGGCCATGGCCCTCTTGACGCCCGGAACGGGAGAAATGTCCCGCTGCGAGGCCGTCGAGTCGAGCGGTCCGGAGCTGAAGAACCACACCGGCCGGTGCGCCAGTGCGCCGCGGTGCCGCCGTACGAAGCGCCTGGCGTCCTTGTGCCAGCGCCCGGCGTACAGGGCACCGCCGACCACCACAGCCTCATAGCGGTCCAGATCCGTCACCGACCGGGCGGACAGCGCCTCGGCCGTGATCCCCGTCGTCCGCAGCACCTCCGCTATGGTCTCGGCGATCTTCTGCGTCGATCCGTTGGCCGACCCGTAGGCGACCAGCACCGTCTGCTCCATGGTGCTCCGCCTCCTCTCACAGGCGCCGCAGCCAGTCGTCCGCGACGCCGCCCGGCACGCGCGTGTCGTCCCGGAACTCGGAGTCGTCGAAGCGGTGGGTGAGCCTGTCCACGACGTCGACGACTCCGTCGGTCCTGCGGGTCATGGCCACCGCGATCTCGCTTTCGCTCTTCCGCTCCAGCTGCCCTTCCAGCGTGACGACTCCCTCCGTGACGGTGACGTCGACGCTGCCGTTGACCAGCCACAGTCCGCGTTGCAGCACCTCGCGGATCACTTCCTCGCGGATCTCCGCGTCGGGTCGCAGGAAGGTCTGCAGCAGGTCGTGCCGGGTGACGATGCCGACCAGGCGGTCGTCCTCGTCGAGTACCGGGAGCCGGTTCACCCGGTGCTCGACCATGGTGCGGGCGGCCTCCACGACGGTGTCCTCGGCGTGCACGCTGACGGCGGGCGCGGTCATCAGGCGGCCAGCCGTGCGCGCCCGGGCCTTGGCCGCCCGCCGGCGGGCGCGCGGTGTCAGCCGTGCGAGGCGGAACCGCGGGGGCGGCTCGTAGGCGAGGGGGGTCGCGGCCTGGTGGAGCATCAGGTCCGTCTCGGAGACGACGCCGATGACGTGCTGGTCGCCGTCCACCACGGGCAGTCCGCTGACGCGGTGTTCCGCGAGCAGCCTGGCGACGGCCTTGAAGGGGGTGCCGTACTCGGCGCGGACCACCTCGGTGGTCATCACGGAGCCGACTTTCTGGTTCCTCATGTCTGTTCCTCCTCAGCGCAGTCGGCGCAGATAGGGGTCCTGCGGCCGGCGTGGCAGCAGGCGTATCCGCGCGTCGAGGACGGTGACCTCGCCGGGTGTGGCGAGGATCGGGTTGAAGTCGGCTTCGGCGAGCTGCGGCAGGTCCATGGCCATCCGGGACAGCCGGTGGAGTACCTGCTCCAGCCCTTCCAGGTCGACGGGGCCGCCCCCTTGCGTGCCGAAGAGCAGGGGGGCACAGCGCGGGGCGGTGATCAGGTCGTGCACGTCCTGACCGGTGAGCGGGGCGAGGCGGGCGGCGTGGTCGGCGAGCACCTCCGTCGCCGTGCCGCCCAGTCCGAAGACGACGAGGGGGCCGAAGACGCCGTCCTGGACGACGCCGGCGAACAGCTCGGTGCCGCGGGGTGCGAGTGGCTGGACGACGACTCCGGTCATGAGTCCTTCGAAGCGGGCCCGCAGGTCCTGGAAGGCCGTGCGTACCTGGGCCTCGTCGCGCAGGTCGAGGTGGACGGCGTGCTGGAGGCTCTTGTGCACGAGTCCGGGCCAGTGTGCCTTGAGGACCACTCGGCCGTCGGTGCCGCGCAGGCGTTCGGCGGCGCGTACGGCGTCGTCCTCGGCCTCGGCCCAGGCCCAGGGCTGCTGGGGGATGCCGTAGCAGGACAGGAGCTCGGCGCAGGCACGCGGGTCCAGCCAGCCTCCGTCCGGTCGCTGGGCGAGGAAGTCGTCCGCCAGGGCCTGCGCGCGGGAGGTGTCGATGTCGTCCGGGTCCGGCACGGTGCCGACGGGCCGGGCGAGCCAGGCGGCCCGTCGGGCGGCGTGGGCCAGCGCCCGTGCCGCCGCCTGCGGTTCGGCGTACGAGGGGATCGCCTCGCCGTCGGTGACGGGCAGCAGGGTGACCGGCAGGTCCTGTTCCAGGCGTACGACGATGACGGGCTTGGCCCGGCGGCCGGGCCCCCGGGTGACGGCCCGGACCAGGTCGTCGCCCGTCGCGGCGGCGACCGCGGTGGGGACGAGGGCCACCAGGACCGCGTCGACGGCCGGGTGACCCGCGAGCCGCTCGAGGCAGGTGTGCAACGCGTCCTCGGTCACGGCGGCGGTGGCGTCCACGGGGTTGCCGACGCTCGCTCCGGCGGGCAGCGCGGCGAGCAGGTCGTCGGCCAGTTCGGGGCTGGGCGGGTTCAGGACCAGTCCGGCTTCGGCGCAGGCGTCGGCGGCCAGGACTCCCGCTCCGCCGGCGTTGGTGATCACGGCGACGCGGGTGCCGGCCGGCAGGGGCTGTGCGTGCAGCAGGGCCGCCGCTTCCAGCAGTTCGCCGACGGAGCGGGTCGCGGTGATGCCGGCCTGGGTGAACAGTGCCTGGCGGGTCATCGTGCCGGTGGCCGCGGCGGCGGTGTGCGAGGCTGCGGCGCGGCGGCCGGCGTCGGTGCGTCCGGCGTCGACGGTCAGTACCGGCATGCGCCGGGTGACGCGCCGGGCGGTGCGGGAGAAGGCCCGCGGATTGCCGAAGGACTCCAGGTGCAGCAGAGCGAGGTCGGTGCGGCCGTCGCTCTCCCACCACTGGAGCAGGTCGTTGCCGCTGACGTCGTACTTGTCGCCGAGCGAGGCGAACGTGGAGACGCCGATGCCCAGCCGGGACAGTCCCTCCAGCAGGGCGACGCCGATGCCGCCGGACTGTACGGCGACCCCCGCGGTTCCGGCGCGGGGGTGTGCGGCGGCGAAGGTGGCGTCGAAACGGTACCCGGGGGCGGTGTTGGCCACGCCGAGGCAGTTGGGGCCGACCAGGCGCATCCCGTGGGTCCGGCAGGCGGTGAGCAGGGCCTCGGACTGCTCCGTGTCCAGTCCGGCGGAGACCACGACGAGGGCGCGTACGCCCGCCTTGCCGCACTCCTCGGCGACGGCCGGCACGGTCCCGGCCGGGCTCGCCACGACGACCAGGTCAGGGATGACGGGAAGGGCGCCGACGCAGGGGTAGGACGGTACGCCGAGGATGGCGGTGGTGGCGGGATTGACCGCGAACAGGCGGCCGGTGAAGCCGTCCTCGTGAAGGTGGTGCAGCAGGGCGCGTCCCACCGAGCCGGGACGGCGGCCGGCCCCGACGACGGCGATGGAGCGCGGCTTCAGCAGCGGCTCCAGGCTGGCCACGTCAGCGGTCCGTCCCCGGGCCTCCGAGGCCGTGAGGTAGGTCTCGTCGACGTGCAGGTCGATGGCGCAGTGCACCTCGGGGCCGTCGAACCGCCGGGTCGCGGCGAGGCCGAGGTCGGCGAAGAGCCGCAGTACCTCGTGGTTGTCGCTGAGGGCGTCGGCGGTGAAGGCGGTGATGCCGTCGGCACGGGCGGCCGAGACGAGGTGCTCGACGAGCAGGGTCCCCACGCCCCGGTGGTGCAGGCCGTCGGCGACCGCGACGGCGAGTTCGGCGGTCTGCGGCGCGTCGTCGGCGGCGTGGTACTCGACGAGGCCGATGACCTGTCCGGCGCGTTCGGCGAGCAGGGCCCGGTGCCCGCGCCGGGCCGGCGCGCACACGGTGTCCGCGG
Organism: Streptomyces sp. NPDC044984; assembly: GCF_040646935.1. Lineage (NCBI taxonomy): Bacteria > Bacillati > Actinomycetota > Actinomycetes > Kitasatosporales > Streptomycetaceae > Streptomyces > Streptomyces sp. NPDC044984. Next base: position 3,452 of record NZ_JBEZBE010000027.1, on the reverse strand, counting down.
CCAGGCCGGCGGAGCGGGAACCGGCTGAGAAGAAGCGCAGGCGGCGGTTGTCCGGTGACATCTCCGCGTAGAGCCCCTCCAGTTGGTCGTGGTCCCCGGGTTCGACGGCGCGGATACGGACGGTGGTGCCGTCCGTGAGCAGCGCGTGGACTGCGGGGCGGTGTGGCGTGTCGTCCTTCATGGCGGTTCTCCTTCGAGCCGCTCGGGTCCTTTGGCCTGTCGAGCGTCTGTCACAACGTCGGTCGCGCCCAGGGACCGACCGGGGGTGCCCGCAGGGCCGGTCGGCCCCCGGTCTCCCGCCGGTCGTCCCGCACGACGGTGGCTCCGGACCGTCACGCCGTGTCGGGTACGACCGCGACCGGGCAGGCGGAGTGGTGCAGGAGCGTGTGGGCGATCCGGCCGAGGCGGTGCCCGAACTGCCCGGGGCACCGTCGGCCGACGACCAGCAGGTCCGCCTCGTGCGAGGCGGTCAGCAGCACTCGGCGGGCGGGTCCCTCGACCGTGTGCCGGCGCAGGCGCACGTCCGGCGGAGCGTCGGCGAGCGCGGCTTCCAGTTCCTTGGCCGCCCGTTCCTCGTGCAGCCGCTCGGGGGTGCCGGTGAGCAGCGGGTGGTCGGCCGTGTCGTGCGCGGGGCACCGCCACGCCCGTACCGCGTCCAGGGCGGCGCCGCGTCGCCGGGCTTCCTCGTAGGCGAAGCGCACCGCTGCCGTCGGCGCGTCGGCCATGCCGACGACGATGCGGCCGTGCCGGCCTTCGGTGGTCCGGTTGTCGTGGGCGCCTCGGATCACGACGACCGGGCATTCGGCCTCGGTGGCCACGGTCAGGCTGACGGAGCCGAGCAGGAGGTCGGCGAGTTCGCCGCGCCCGCGGGTGCCCATGATCACGGCCGCAGCGTTGCGCGCCTCGTGCAGGAGGACGTACTCCGGTTCTTCGGCCACCGCTTCGGTGGTGACGGAGAGGTCCGGGTGGTGACGACGGGCGCGGCGGGTGGCGACGACGAGGATGTCGTCGGGGGTGACGTGACCGGACGGCCTGCCGAGCTCTCGGGCGAACGCGGTGCCCTCATAGCGGTCCCAGCGGTAGGCGTGGACGATCCGCAGGGGTGCTCCGTGCCGGGCGGCCTCGTCGGCCGCCCAGTCGACGGCCCGCAGGCTCGACTCGGATCCGTCGACGCCGACGACCAGGTGAAGACTCACCGTTCTCAGCCTTCCGCGTCGAGGTCGAACACGATGCGGGCCTTGACGTGACCGCTCAGGACCTCGTCGATGCAGTCGTTGACGGCGGCCAGCGGGCGGGTCTCCCGGATGACCTGCGTGCGGCCCTCGGCGTGGAGCTGGAAGACCTCGGCGAGGTCCTGGCGGGTGCCGACGATGGAGCCGATCACCGAGGTGCCGTTGAGCACGGTGTCGAAGATCGGGACCGGGAGGGTGCCGTGCGCCGGCAGGGCCACCATCACGAGCTTCCCGCCGCGCCGCAGCCCGGAGTTGACGGCTGCGAAGGCCGCCGGGTTCACGGCGAGGGCGAGGGCCGCGTGGGCGCCGCCGTGCCGTTTCAGCTCGGCGCCGACGTCCTGGGTGCGGGCGTCGATGAGGATGTCCGCGCCGAGTTCCCGGGCGAGTGCGAGCTTGTCGTCGGTGACGTCGATCGCGGCGACCCGCGCCCCGGCGATCTTCGCGTACTGCACCGCCAGGTGGCCCAGTCCGCCCACGCCGGAGATGGCGACGAGCTGGGCGGGCCGGACGTCCGCGACCTTCAGCGCCTTGTAGGTGGTGACGCCCGCGCAGGTCAGCGGTGCGGCGTCGAGGGCGCTGACGCCCTCGGGCACCGGCTGGGCGAAGTCGGCCCAGGCGAGCATCTTCTCGGCGTACCCGCCGTCGCAGCCGTACCCGGTGTTGACCTGGCTCTCGCAGAGGGTCTCCCAGCCGGACAGGCAGTGCTCGCACCGCCCGCACGCCCTGCCGAGCCACGGCACGGCGACCCGTTGGCCGACGGCGAGGTGGGTCACGCCCTCGCCGAGCTTCTCGACCAGGCCGACGCCCTCGTGGCCGGGCACGAACGGCGGAGTGGGCCTGACCGGCCAGTCGCCGTGCGCCGCGTGGATGTCGGTGTGGCACAGCCCGGACGCCTCGACGCGCACGCGGACCTGCCCGGGGCCGGGCTCGGGGTCGGGACGCTCCTCGATGACCAGGGGCTCGCCGAATTCCCGTACGACCGCTGCCTTCATGGTGCCTGCTCCTTCGGTGTTTTCCGGTCAGTCGCGTCAGTCGTGCGCGACGACGGCGACGGGGGCGGTGGCGTGGTGCATGACCGCGTGGGCGACGGCACCGATGTGCACACCGAACGGGCTGCGGCGGATGCGGCGGCCGACGACGACGAGGGAGGCGTCGTGGGACGCGTCGACGAGGTGGCCCGCAGGGCTCCCGAGCCGGGACGCTTCGGTCACCTCGACGTCCGGGTACTTCTCCCGCCACGGCAGCAGCGCCTCGGTGAGGGCGGCGGCCTGCTCGCGGACGATGTCCTCGCGGGGGTCGACGCCGGCGGCCAGGCTGTAGACGTAGTAGGGCGGCAGATTCCAGCCCTGGACGACGGTCAGCGTGGCCTCGCGGCGCCGTGCCTCCTCGAACGCGAAGGTGATCACCGTCTCGTCCGGGCTGTCGGTGTCCAGGCCCAGGACCACGGGACGGAAGCCGGTGGCGGCGGACGGGATGCCGGCGGGGTCCTTGACGTGTTCGTCGGCGGCCTGTTCGCCCGCTCGGACCAGGATCACGGGCACCTCGGTGCGGGCGACCACCGACTGGCCGACGGACCCGATCAGGAAGCCCGCGAGGCCGCTGAGGGCGCGCGAGCCCAGCACCAGCAGTTCCGCGTCGCGAGTGGCGTCGAGCAGGGCCTCCGCCGGGGTTCCGGCCCGCTGCTCGGTGGTCACCTCGACCCCGGGGTGCCGCAGCCTCAGCCCCTCGGCGGCTTCCCGGGGGATCCGCTCGGTCCAGTGCTGGTGCGTCTCGGCGCCGAGGAGCGGGGCCTGGGCCATGGGCTCCGGGACCGGCTGCCACACGTGAAGCAGTCGTACCGGCATCTGGCGCAGCGCGGCTTCGCGGGCCGCCCACTCTGCGGCTGCCCGGCTCTCGGGCGAGCCGTCGAGTCCTACGGTGATCGTGCGGGCCATGCCGGCCACCTCCTGTGTCATCGGTTCTGGTCTCAGCGTCTCTTCGGGCGGTTCCGGGGGGCAGGGGCCTGTGGTCCCGGGGTGGGGCCGACGGTCCCTGCCGGCAGGCTGGTGGGGCGGGTCCTTGGGCGGTCCCGCCCGACCTGTCGTGTTCAGCGCAGCCACGCGTGGTCGCGGACGATCGGGAGCCGGGCCCACCACCGGCCCAGACCCAGCGCGTCACCGGCCGAGACCGCGGCCAGCGCGATCAGCACCACCGCGTACACCACGTGGTAGTCGGCGAACG